>NZ_QGMY01000017.1 GCF_003173355.1 Methanospirillum lacunae
GTACTGACCTGCATAGAGGCTCTTGGTAGTTTCCTTGGTAACCTCGTACTCGAACGACATGTCATCGTTCACGGATTCGGTTGCGTAGATAACCTTGTTCTTACCGAGGATCCACAGTGCAACTCCCAGTGATGGGTCGCCTTCTGCAGTACCTCTGACGTAGAGCTTGTCACCCTTTGCAACGACTGAGCCGGATGCAGTTGCCTGGATGTATGGCTTCTTGATCACGAGTGAGACAGTGTCGTACTGTGCATCATTCAGGTGATCCTTGTCGTTTGGTGCGCTAACCGCGTAGATAGTGTAGGTTCCTGCATCCATCTCGAGGTTTGCAGTCTGCCACTTGTACTCGTAAGTGTCGTCATCCTGAACATCAGCTACATCAAAGGACTGTGGCTGGTTGTTGTTGACTTCTTTCTTTGGAGACTTGAGCATTGCACCTGCGGTTGGGAGGTTTGGACCAGTGATGAAGAGATAGGTAGTGTCAGTCTCGGAGTTAGTTCCGGAGAGTTTGACTTCCTCACCAAGGTAGTAGCTCTGGTCGCCTGCAGCGACGATGGTAACATCGCCCTTCTCTACCTTGATATCGACCTCATCGGACTTGTACTGGTTGCCGGACTTGCGCTCGACACGAACGGTGTACTTCTTGTCCTTGGTGTCTTTGGTTGTCTTGAACTCAACGGTTCGGGTACCACTGGAATTGAGTTTTACCTGCGCGTAGCACTTGGTTCCATGGTAGTCGGGGTCGTCGGGGACATCTTGCTTAACGCTCTTCCCTGCGCCACCCTCGTACTGGTATTTTCCAATCTCGTATGGGCCTGCTGGGTCATCCTGCTTGACGTTGTCCTGAGTGGTCAGGATCATCGGAGGCTGATCGCCAGTTGCACCGGTCATGGAGTTGGTTCCCTTAACCCAGAGAATGTACTCTGCATTTGGAACACCAGTGATGGTGACGGAGAACGGATTGCCACGGACTACTGTGTCCTTGTTGGCTTCGATC
Organism: Methanospirillum lacunae; assembly: GCF_003173355.1. Lineage (NCBI taxonomy): Archaea > Methanobacteriati > Methanobacteriota > Methanomicrobia > Methanomicrobiales > Methanospirillaceae > Methanospirillum > Methanospirillum lacunae. Next base: position 998 of record NZ_QGMY01000017.1, read on the forward strand.
TTTACTTGATCGGTGGCAATCTGAACGCTCTTTACAGCGGAAACAGTCTTTCCGGTGTAGTCCGAGCCATCTGGTGCCTTGTACATATCCTTCATTGCATTGGCGTTACACTCTGCCCAGACCGTGTACACACCAGCCTTGTACAGGCGGTTGTTGTTCTGGTCTTCGGCTGCGGTGTTCCACCCGTCGTTCTTTGCGAACTTGGTGTGGTCACTGCCTTCTCCAACCCAGTACCAGAGTTGCTGGTTGACGGTCAGAGCATTAAGTGGCCATGATTTGCCGTTGTTTCCAACAAGCTGCTGGTATACACCGCCGTCTGAGGTCTTGACCTTCAGCTTGAACGGACCATCAGCTGCCTGGTACCCTGGACGGGTTGCAAGGCTCTGCATGTTGGTCTCAACTGCAAAGTTAGCGTAGTTGCCGACTGGAATTGCCTTGCCGGTGATATCCTCACCTGCGGTTGCATCCCAGATCTTAAGACTGAGAGAAGGCTCCTTCACGTTGAAGGCTGGGGAACCCTTTACAGTCCCATTCCACTGGTACCAGATACCGGTCTTACCGACAAAGATGTCTGGTGAAACGTAGAATGCTTTGTTATCGCTAACTGTCTGAATGTCAGCAGGCTGCTCAGTATCTGAGTTGCTGCCTGGCTGCCACCATGCAATCTGCTTGGCGCCGCCGGTTGCTGCGCTCACATCAAGGTTCTTTTCTCCAAGGAAGATATCTCCTCCCTGGCTGACCTTGTTGAGGGCTGCAGATGCCGGAAGTGCAATAAATGCACATGCGACAAGCACCATCATTAAAACTACTATTCGTGCGTTCATTACATGTCCTCCGAACAATCCGATTGTTCGAAAAGCACTGATCCAATAAACATCGCTGATCCAGACGATGTTTAACAGACTTTGTGCCACATACTCCGAGATAATCGAAGTATGACTAGATATTTGTGAACCCCATATTATATCCTTTCTGGTTTCGTTAAGAAGAAAAAAGGCGAGAATCAATGTCTAAACACTGTAGAATCCTCCAGGCCCAAATATTTCTGATCAATAGGTTCGGCTTTACCACCGATGCTGAACCAATAAACCAAGTCTGGAAAACTTCCATATCGCGCAACATACAGGATGAAAAGATCTAGAGAAATGATCTTGTAAACAGCACAATTATATACTTCGAGTTAGAAAAATATGGAGGCACGAAGCCCGATAGTGTAGAGGTCAATCATACGAGGCTCTGGACCTTGTGACAGCAGTTCGAATCTGCTTCGGGCTATAATTCTTTTAAATCTCTTTTTTTACAGACAATTGCTGCATGATCACGATGATACCTATCAAGCCATGTTACTTTGATATCATCAAGACCTGCATTCTGTAATTTAGAAACGGCTTTACTGCAAATCTGTTCAGGATCCTCTTGGGTAGCAACACTCCTCGTTTTTAGCATTAAAATTAAATAACCACCGGATTTCAGGAAAACCAGATTATTTAAAACGATTTCCACCTGTTCTTTCTGTGCAATATCCTGGTAAAGCAGATCAACTGTGCTGACAAAAGGAGCGTAGACAAGAGGGGTTGCTGCATCAGCAGGAATTGGAAGAATGTTCATCCTATTATTACATACATCAAGCAACTTCGCAAGGGGTTCTGGAGCAATCTCAACCGCATACACGACATCTGCATAATCAGCGATAAACGACACTGTTGTTCCGGATGCAGCACCAAGGTAAAGAATTTGATCCGTTTTTATAATCTCCGGTCCAGAACCAAGATAATAGAGTGCAGCTAATTTGCTTCTCTCCGGTGGCCAGACACGAAGGGGCCCAATCATCCTGTCTCCTTTGATTGCCTTTCCGGTAGAGCACAATATCCCATCCTGCCAGATCAAGATTTCTTCCCCGCCTTTTCAATTCTTAATTGTGCTCTTTCTAGAAATGCAGAGTCTATCGTACCTCGGTAATAATCAATCCTAAACGCAATTATAAGATTTGAAGCAAGAGTCCGGGAGATCTTTCCCCTGATCCTCCGGGATGCAGCATGTATTCGCTTATGCTCAAATATAAGACCGTGTTTAGGAGGGGGAGATCCTGAAGACAGATGCGAGAAGAGAGCATTACGGGCTCCAAGAACCTGAATTTTTGAAGCAGGCATTCTGCACAAACGTTTCAGACTACCAGCCTCAAGCAACAACCTTGCAGCAACCAGAGGACCTACAATATTACTACAATTAGGGAGGAGTTTCTCACATCTCATTGAAATATCCCGGACGAGTTTACCCCTGCTCCCCTTCATGCTCACAAGATCACGACAGAGTAGCGAAATACCATCATTTCCGGTACCTGATGCCATCTCCCTGATCGGATCTAACCCCTTTTTTTGCTTTACTGATGAATCCGAATCACTTTCTCTCATCGAGTCCCAGTTAATAATTTGTTCAGAAAGGCGACTCATCATCAGGTCCGTCTCACGAAGAACCAGCATAAGTTTTACCAGCCTGACTTCTTCAGATGAATTATACTTCTGCAACTTGTTCCTTGACCACATTAGGCAGATTTCACGGAGATAAAAATAATAATCATCCTTATCCTTACAGATTCCTTTGGTAACTGCCTCCTTCCAGGTCGGTAGAATAGAGAGTTTTCCCCCATTTTCAATGAACCGGGAATAAAAAACAGTTGGAATAGGTAAAGTTGAATCCCTTTCAATCTTTAACTCATCATACCAATAGAAAGAAGAAACATGCAGGTCATCAGTCTTTTCAGATTGTTTTGAATCCATCAGAAACCCCAAAGTCCAAGTGAATATAGAATAACCGGCAATGTTACAACCCCCATACATGGTACCCGTGACAGATTCAGGAATCCTGGAATAAGACCTATTCCCGTGGCACATACTAGGATGAATAACCCAAAAGGACCACAGATCACCCCGCACAACAGGATCACAAATCCTGCAACCAGAGTATTCACCATTTTTCCATCCAATCCGGAGAACCATTTGGCACACGATGACATACTCAATGTAATCAGATACGCGGCACCTGATGCAATGATAACGATAAGGAGGAGAACCGGAAATGAAGGGGGGTCTAGCGAGGAGATCATAACCATAACCCCGTTTCTGGTTCTTTCTATTCCATAGAATGCAGCAAGACCCACAACCACATTTGCACATGCTGCTGCACCGGCGGCGACCAGGTATGTCCGCCTGTTTGTATCATATTTTATTCTTGCATTTATCACAGCTGTCGCTGATGCCGTTGAAAGACCAGGGAGCCAACCAACCAACAACCCGGCAATTGTGCCTGAAAGTGAGGCATACAGAATACTTTTAGTCTCAAGTCCAAGATTTGCATACCGCTGCCGTGGAACCTGAGTATGGGAGGATACGATCAATACAGAAAGACCAAAAAGCCCGGTTAGAAGAGGCATCAAAACAGCACTCTCACCATTCAGGTTCCAGACAAGATATTGAAACCTGAATGCAAAAAGCCCGAGAAGGCCTGATGATGCAAAGATCAAAAGAGCCCAGAGAACTGACCCTTCCTGAATAATTACCATCCCCATGATCAGAATCAGAAGAGGTCCACAGACCCAGTCAATATATGATTGGATGGGAGTCAGGAGAACATATGCCAGTATCGCCACCGGCACTCCGATAATTATACCATAAATACATCCAAGAGCAGATAGCCTGACAGCTTCTTCCCCTTTCCCTTCCAGTGTAAGAGCATGTGCCGGGAGCGTTGACAAGGCAGTCCCGGAATCAGGAATTCCAAAAAACGTAGACGGAATCAGATCTAGAAATGAGTGACCGATAAGCATGGAAATCAGTGCAGCAACAAGACCTTCAGCTCCGATTACGGGGAACAATACAGGAGAAAGACCTGCCATGATTCCTGCCATCGTGTTTGAATGAATGCCTGGAATAAGGCCACTGATAACACCACACACAAGCCCGAACATAAGCCCTGACAGAAGAGGAATCATAGGATTCTCATGCATTATAAGTGTGAAGAGAGCTTAAAATAACCGCATATCTGGTCTGCTGACCAGTGATCAGGGGAAGGCATGAAGATCGCAATAACCAGGCTTCGTGGCAAGGAACTGGATGATCAACAGAGATGCGCACGTCGTGGGCATGACTGTTACCCGGTTACACCACTAACAGGTGAGATCGACCAGGATCAAATTGATCTCTTCATAGAACAGGTAAAGGAAGAACGATTTGATTGTATATTTTTTACAAGTGCCCTTCCAGCCCATAAGATCGGACCCCTCCTTGGAAATTGCCCACTTCCCCGGGTTATTGCCATAGGTCCCCAAACAGCAAAAGCCCTCAGAGAATCAGGTGTTCCTTGTGAAGTGTTACATGAGTATTATTCTCGGGCTTTTGTTCCATACTTAGGTGAATGGATATCTGGGAAAATTATAGGAATACCCAGATCTGATGCTCCAAATCCAGGACTATTGCATGCAATTACTGATGCTGGTGGGATTGTTGAGGAATTCACAATATATTCACTTATACCCACCTACGAGGAACTTAATCTGACATTTGCAGAAGCAATTCTCTTCACAAGTGCATTATCATTTAAATCGGCAATATGGAAACGAAGAGAGGATCTGGTCATCGTTGCAATCGGAGAAGTAACCGCATCAGCCATGGAAGAGGCAGGGTTATCACCTGATGTTGTTGGCGACGGCTCCCTTGAAGGAACACTTGATGAATTAAACCTCTTTCTCCTGATGAATCCCTGAATTATCATGCAATCGATATCAGACATTAATCCAGTAAAAAAACCAGTAATCCCCTTACCCAACGGAGGAGGGATAATCCTTGTTGACAAACCAAGAGGACCGAGCAGCCATCAGGTGGCAGCATGGGTACGAGAGATGACAGGAGTTTCCCAGGTAGGTCATACTGGGACTTTAGATCCCCAGGTATCAGGTGTTCTTGTTGTGCTTCTCGGTAAGGCGGTCCGGCTGACTTCTATCCTTCATCTAGATGAAAAAGAGTATATCTGCCTGATGCGCCTGCAGGGGGATGTCAGTCAGCAGAACCTTGAAACCGCAATTTCAGAGTTTACAGGCAAAATATATCAGCGTCCTCCCCGTAGGAGTGCAGTTAAGCGTGCACTAAGAATCAGGGAGATCCTAGAACTTGAAATTTTAAGCCGTGAGGGGCGGCTGGTGCTACTCAGGGCCAGATGTGATTCTGGAACGTACATCAGATCACTTTGTCATCATATCGGAATGGCTCTTGGTGTCGGCGCACACATGCAAGAACTGCGAAGAAGCAGGTCTGCAGATTTCAGGGAGTCGCAGATTCATACTCTTCATGATGTCCGTGATGCGGTAGAAGCAGCAAAAGCTGGAAATCCGGATATTTTGTCTGGACTGCTTCTGCCGATGGAGAACTCAATAAAGCATCTGCCCACTGTAACAATCAAGGATTCAGCTGCCGGTGCAATATGCCATGGAGCACGCCTCTCAATGAGAGGAATTGTAAAAACGGACTCATTCCAAATGGATGATTTTGTTGCAATCTTTACTGACTCCGGGGATCTGATAGGTATCGGTGAGGCACTTATGAGTGCATCCCGGATTATTCCCAACGAAAAAGGACTCGCTGTTGCCCCGCGAATCATATTTCCTGATGCTGATGCATATCCTGCGATATGGAAAGGCCGCACAACACCAGGTGAGACCAGCAAGGCTTAAATCTGGAAGAGCTAACATTATAGGGCAATTCTTTTGCTGAGGTAGTCTAGTCTGGGAAGGCGCAAGATTGGAAATCTTGTGAGGCTTGCCTCTCGGGAGTTCAAATCTCCCCCTTAGCGTTTTTTTATAAACTGTTAATGTGAATAAGAGACTTCGGATCAATAAAAAAAAAGATTATGCGGATTTTGAAATCCAGTTTGCAATCCAGTCGCCTACCCCACTTGTCGTGGCTGAACCACCCATATCACGGGTGACAATCCCGTTGGCGATAGACGCTTCAATACCTTTAACGACTGCTTCACTTGCTTCTGCTTCTCCCAGATGGTCAAGCAGCAGTGCTCCTGCCCAGACAGTTGCAAGTGGATTGGCAACATTCAGACCTTTGTACTTCGGTGCTGAACCATGGATAGGTTCAAACATTGACGTTCCCTCGGGGTTGATATTCCCTCCAGGAGCAAGACCGAGCCCCCCCTGGATCATGGCACCCAGATCAGTGATGATATCACCGAACATATTTGGAGTAACAACCACATCGAACCATTCAGGGTTTTTAACAAACCACATGGTTATAGCATCCACATAATTGAACTCTGTTGTAATATCCGGGTTTTGTGCTGCAACATCTCTGAATACATCCCTCCAGAGGCCATATACATCTGAAAGAACATTGGCCTTATCAACCGAGGTCACTTTTTTCCTGCGTTTACGGGAGGCGTTAAAGGCATACTCCATAACTCGCCTTGAACCTTCCCGGGTCAGAACTCCAATCTGGTATGCAATCTCCTCTGCATCACTCTCAACATCAAGCCCAAACTTGACAGAATAGAGATTTCGCACGACCTCAAGTTGTTTCTTCTCTTTTCCCGAAAACCGGGATCCAATACCGACGTAGAAGTCCTCGGTATTCTCTCTTACTACAAGGAAATCTATATCCTTCGGACCTTTTCCTGCAAGAGGAGTATCCACACCGGCAAGCATCTTAACCGGTCTTAGGTTTACATACTGATCAAAGGCAAACCTGAGAGTCAGCAGAATTCCTTTCTCGAGAATTCCCGGAGTTACCCGATCATCCCCGATGGCACCGAAATATATTGCAGGGTATGAAGAGAGAGCATCAAGCTCTGCTTCACTTACCAGTTCTCCGGTCTTAAGATACCGTTCTGCACCAATATCAAAATCAGTCCAGCCGATCTCAAATCCATATCGCTCTCCTGCCGCATCAAGCACTTTACGACCAGATGCAATGATCTCAGGACCGATACCATCTCCACCAATGACAGCTACTTCATGCACAGGTCTTCACTCCTTATCTGTTTTGCATATTCTACAAGCCCACCAGCATCAATAATCTGCTGTAGAAATGTAGGTACGGGTTCGATGTCGAGTCTTCTCCCTGAAACATCGATATATCCTTCTGCAAAGTGCCCGGTTATCTGATCCTGCTCTGAGATCTCTCCGGCACGGGGGCAAATAACAGGGAGAAGCCCAACATTTACACTATTACGGTAAAAAATCCGGGCAAATGACTCTGCAATGACCACGCTGACTCCCGATCCAGTAAGGGCCAGAGGAGCATGTTCACGTGATGAACCACAACCGAAGTTGCGTCCTGCGACGATCATATCCCCTTTATTAACTCCTTGTGCAAACTCATCCCTGAATCCTTCAAAAGCGTGCTCTGAAAGACCCTTAGGATCATTAATGGTAAGGAACCTCCCCGGGATGATTGCATCTGTATCAATATTGTCGCCAAATTTCCAGACCCGCATCGTCACACCTCCCGGGGATCAGTAATAACCCCGTTGATTGCTGTGGCAGCAGCCGTGGCAGCAGATCCAAGATAGACCTTTCCTTCTGTAGAGCCCTGCCGTCCCTTGAAATTACGGTTAGATGTTGAGAAAGAGACCTCACCTGATGCTATGAGGCCAAACGAGCCTCCCATACATGGACCACAACAGGGTGCCTCAACAAGGGCTCCTGCTTCAACAAATCGTTCAATGATTCCTGCACGCAGGGTCTTCAGGTACTCAGGTTTTGACGCAGGAATAACCAGAACTCTGACATTGTCAGAGAAGGATCGATCTCCCAGCACTTCTGCAACCTCCTGCATATCCTCAAACCTCCCATTAGTACAGGATCCGATGAAGACCTGATCTACAGGTGTGCCAGCAATCTTGTCAACATCTACAACCTGATCAACGTTATGCGGAACAGCAACCTGTGGGACCAGATCACCTACATCAAACTCCATTCTGGACAAGTAAGAAGCACCATCATCACTCGTTAGATCTATAGGAGGACAGGAGGTCCTGCCCTTCAGATATTCAGTTGTAATCTGATCAGGCGGAACTATCCCGGCTTTTCCACCCATCTCAATAGCCATATTACAGCAGGTCATTCTCCCTGGCATCGGCATCGAAGAGACTGTATCACCAGTAAACTCAACCGCTTTATAGGTCGCCCCGTCTACCGTAATCTCCTTGATAATCTTCAGAATGAGATCCTTTGCTCCTACCCGTTTCGCAAATTTCCCGGTAATATCTGCTCTGATGCTCTCAGGAACACGGAAATACAGGCATCCATACCTGAGTGCAAACCCTAGGTCGGTTGAACCAACCCCGGTAGCGAACGCACCAACAGCACCGTAGGTACAGGTATGTGAATCACCACCGATGACAATGTCACCAGGGCAGACACGTCCCTTTTCCAGGGTAACCTGGTGGCAGACCCCTTCTTTTATGTCATAATTCAGGATACCCTGTTCCTTTCCGAACGCACGCATCTTCTTCTGGTTTTCTGCAGCATTCAGTGAGTCAGCAGGGGTCTGGTGATCAAAGAGCATGATGACCTTCTTCGGGTCAAAAACTTTTGTGCCACCCATCTCGTAGAATTTTTCAATGGCCAGCGGACCGGTGATGTCATGCATCATTGCACCGTCCACTGGGGCCATCACTACTTCACCTGCAAAAACATCTTTTTTACATCGACGGGAGAAGATCTTCTCAACTATTGTCTGTTCCATTCCGATACACCATATTTAATGCATTTGCCATTGCCTCTGCCGATGCCAGTACGATATCATCCCCCGATGCAGCTGCATCGAACAGTTGCCCCTTATCATCCTGAACAACCAGGGCAACATGTGCTATCGCATCACTCCCTTCAGAGATCGCCGAGACGTTGAACTCCTTCAGTTCTGCATGCCTCGGGACAGTTCCGATCAGTGCCCTGACAGCTGCATCCACCGGCCCATTACCGGTGCAACTGCAAACCTTCTCTGAACCATTCACCATGGCTCTGACAGTAGCTGTCGGGATCATATGATTCCCGGTCATGATGGCGATATCAATCAGATCAATAAACCGGCTGTGGGCTCCTGATCCTACAACAGTCTCTGCAATCTCATAGAGATCCTGTTCAGTTATCTTCTTGCCTTTTGAGGCGATCTGCTTAACCCTTGCAATAATTGCATCGATCTGTTCCTCGTCGGGAATAATATGGACCTGGTTCAACATCTCCCTGACTGCATGTCTACCAACATGTTTTCCCAGTTTGAGCCTGCGTCGGTGCCCTACCATTTCAGGAGTCATGATGCCAGGTTCAAATGTACTGGCGTGTTCCAGTACACCCTGGGCGTGAATACCACTCTCATGAGAAAATGCATAGTCACCAGTTACAGGCCAGTTCGGAGGTACCATCAATCCAGAGAATCGTGAAATCATTCGGGAAGTTTCCACCAGCCGGGTAGTTTTGATCCCGGTGGTGTAGCCGAAGATAGATTCAATGATCATTGTGGTGCATGCCAGATCTGCATTCCCCGCCCTTTCACCAATGCCATTAACAGTTACCTGGACCTGGTCAGCACCTGCTTCTACCGCTGATATGGTATTAGCAGTAGCCATCCCGAAATCATTGTGACAATGAACATCGATTGTGCAGGTTATCTCCTTCCTCAATGCAGAAATAAGAGATTTCATTGAGGTAGGAGTCGCAACACCGACCGTATCAGGTACGTTGATTGCCGTAGCCCCGGCATTAACCGCTGCCTTGAAAACCTCCATCAGTTCAGGCAGATCTGTACGGGTTGCATCCATTGCTGAAAAGAGGACCTTATCAGCATGATCACGGGCATACCTGACGATATCACCAGTTATCGAGACAACTTCCTCGTGGGTCTTTCTGATGGTGTGGGTCCGCTGCACTTCAGAAGTGGGGATAAACACATGTACCATATCAACCCCGGCATCAATACATCGGTCAACGTCACCTTTCACTGATCTGGCCAGCCCACATATGGTCGATTCCAGACCTTCGGCTACAATTGCTTTGACCGTTGCATACTCGTCCTGAGATGATGCTGGAAACCCGGCTTCGATAACACTGACACCGATATCAGATAACTGTCTGGCTATCTCGATCTTGTCAACAGTTGTAAAAGATACACCAGGAGTTTGTTCCCCATCACGGAGGGTTGTGTCGAAAACAGAGATCTTCTTTGCAGTAGAATTCTTATCGCTGGAGAAAGCGACCTGCCGAGTGTACAACACCGGCGCTCCCTGCCTCGAAAGTGTTCTGAGACATGATCATACTAATCATCCCCATTCATATAAAGACTTTGGGTTTGTGGTGCAGATTCCTTCACGTCATGCACCAAAAAAAGATCAGGATGCAGGACTGACAACCTGATACACTTCAGCATCCCTGGTAGAGAATACTGGCTTGAATACAGCGGGAGATGAGAAATTTTTGTTGTAAGAAAAGAATTCATCTGCATTCATGTACTGATCAGTGCTCTTTTTCCCATTGAGAGAGACAATCATTTGCCCTGGATTTAATTTTGAAAGTAATTTTTTAGCATAAGCAGTATTATCACGTTCAGGAAGGGGTATTATCAGTCTCGACATATGTAACTGCAATGCACGAGGATTGTTGCTAAAGATTTCCGCGCCATGAGGAGTGTTTTCCATCAGCCACTGATATTCCTCAACCGGTTCATTATACCAGGATGGATCAGTATAACTCTTGCCACCCTTATCAGAGATAACAGGGATTGCACCAATAATCTGACTGGAAAAGAAAGAGAGAACCAAAATGGTGCAGATAAACATGCAAACAATTTTCCAGACCCGATAACCCATATGGGCACATGCACCACGCATAAATGAAAATAATAAAACCACGATAAATGGATATACGGGCAAGAGATACCGGGTTTGTATTGAGGCAATGTCCCCCATCCCAATCTCCAGCACCAGAAGCGATATAACATAAATCAGGGTGTAAGCAATCACAATGCGTTTATCGTAGAGAAATTTCTTAGCGGTGTTCTTAAATTGATTTTTATTCGAAAAATACACCCCATAAAGAAGAAAAATTGCAATAATTACTAGAGACAGCAGGATGAGTATCTCTAATCCGAATGAAACCACTGAACTTGTTAGTGATCTAAACGGATTCAAATCAGATAGGGTAACATGTACAATATCATTTGTTGTACCAAGAAAGGACCCAGATCCAGAACCTCTGTCTGCACCACTGAATTGGCCTTTATAAATTATATTTCGAAGAAAAACCAGGGAAACAGGAATAGACGAGATTATGCCAAATATAAGAATCTGTTTTATACGGTCTTTTGGTTTCTTACAGGACTGAATTGCCAGGATCAGCACACCAGTCAGAATCAGAGTAACCCCCATATAACGGGTTACTGCTCCTGCTCCACAGAATAGAGCGGACAATAAGATGAACCAGTTATCTCGTGAATTAAGAAAACGCAGCAGCAGATACAACCCAAGAAATGAAAAGAAGATATAGGGCATTTCTGTCATTGCCCACCGGGTCATTTCCCAGAATGAACTAAGACTCAAACAACAAATAGCCCATAAGTAACCGGTTATTGGAGAATCAAGATCTCTACCGAAGAAAAATGAAACGATAACAATGCCTGCAAGTGATAGAATCGGGATCCACATTGCAGCGTTTACTGAGGTAAAACCCACCATCATGAAAGCAGCAATTAAAATAGGGTACAAAGGAGGCCAGACAGTTAATGGCCAGAAGGCATGGATATTATCTGATTCCCATCCACTGACTATTCCCTTCCCATGAACAATATTTTCCGCCACATTAATGTAATCAGAAGCATCCCAGTCAACCCAGGGGGCCTGGAAAGTAAGGCCCATGCCAATGACAAATAAAGCGCAGCAGATGCAGAAGATCCAGGAAACATCCCGGCGTTTCATAAAGTCAGCATAATGCTGGCAGGTGTGTGCGTTCATACATTCTCCAATTTTTTTAGAAGTCTGGATTCTGGTCTTACCCAGGGGGCCTTAATGGGTTGAACAAACAGCTCTTCCAAGGTCAAAAGCTTTGAGATTTAACTCGATCGTCTTTTTGGGCACAGTCCTACTTACGGCATCTCGAAGAGATTGCTCCTGTAGCGGGAGATGAGAAGAGGCAGCTCCGAGAAGGACAATATTCTGGGTCAGAATACTTCCTGCCTCTTCAGCAAGTCTTCGTGCTTCCACAACGATAACCTTGTAATCCCCAATTAGCCCCATGATCATATGTTCATCAGGTGCAGGGAAATCCTGCGTAAATACGGACGTTGGAACTACATACTCTTGACTAGTAAAAATGAATCCACCTTTTTTGAGATAATGACAATACCGAGCTGCTTCCATGAGATCAAAGGAGATAATGAGATCAGCGGTTCCGGGGGCTATCTGCGGACCATATTCCTGTCCAATACGGATCTGGCTTTCAACAGAACCACCACGTTGTGCCATCCCATGAGTCTCTGCACCACGAACGTGGATCCCTTCAATAACACACGCCTCTCCCAGGATGTTAGAAGTCAGAATAGTTCCCTGACCTCCGATTCCTACAATCAGCACATCAAAACTCATTCTTTTACCTCAAGGGATATTGCAGATACCGGGCATATTTGAGTGCAGACACCACAACCGGAGCAAAGATCAGTAATCAGTGCAATGCCACTGTGAAGTTCTATCGCAGGACACCCGAATTTTATGCATGCTTTGCATCCGATGCAGATGTCACTGGATACCCTGTACTTGCCGCGGTTGATCTTCGCCCTTCTCTCGGTGATAACACAGGGCTGTTTTGCTATGATAACCTTGACTCCCTTGCGTGCTTTCGCATCTTTGAGAACCCCGGTGAACTGAACAAGATCAGAGGGGCTGACGGTCTCAACAAAAGAGACACCACACGACCTGCAAAGCATCTCAAGAGATACCGCCGGACGCTCAACCCCAGAAGCGGTTACACCGGTGGTTGGGTTAGGCTGGTGTCCTGTCATCGCAGTTATGCGGTTATCAAGGATTACCACTGTAATGTTTGCGTCGTTATACACTGCATTTAAAAGGCCCTGAATACCGGTATGAAGGAACGTAGAGTCACCAATGGTACAGACAATATCATGTTTTTCACCAGCCTGGGCCATCCCAGACGCCACCGTGATAGAGGCACCCATACAGATAGTGGTGTCAACAACGCCAAGCTGAAGCCCTAGAGTGTAACACCCAATATCACTTGGAAAGATTCCATCCCTAAACACCTTTCGTATCGCATACATTGCAGTACGGTGCATGCATCCGGCGCACAGGATTGGTGGTCTGACAGGTAGACCAGCAGGTGGCTGTATAACTGGGTAATCTAATTTTACCGGGATATCTGCTGCCTTGAGATACTGCGCTACCCGGCTTGGAGAGAGTTCACCTTCATAGGGAACATGCCCGGTCTTCTTTCCAAGTATTGGAACCAATCCGGCCACCTGCCTGGAAACCTCCTCAATCACCGGGGCAAGTTCCTCTACTACAAGGATTCGTTCATGACTCCTGATAAAGCCAGAAAGCCACTCCTCATCGATTGGATAGGCACCAATGTGGGCAATGGAGACTGAATCAGAGACAACTTCATGAACATATGACGCAGCAATTCCACCGGTTATGACCCCTATTTTCCCACGGATTGTAGATCTGTTATATCCAGACTCAACAAGCCTTTTTTTGAGAGAGGCCTGCTTTTCATTGAGTTGCTTGTGAAGGACACGGGTATGCGCCGGGATCACAACATACTGTCGGGGGTCTTTCTCAAAGGATGCCTGCCGGTCTAATGCGGCGACCTCACCCAGAGTCACATCACTTTTCGAATGACATATGCGCGTGGTTGGCCGGAAGAGTACTGGAAGCAGAAATTCTTCTGAAAGGGAAAAGGCATCACGGACCATGTCGTGTGCTTCCTGAACAGAGCTTGGATCAAGACAGGGAATCCGTGCAAAAGCAGCATAACAGCGGCTATCCTGCTCATTCTGTGATGAGTGTGCAAATGGATCATCAGCAGACATGACCACAAATCCACCTTTCACACCGGTATAAGCTGAGGTCATCAGTGGATCTGCAGCTACGTTGAGACCTACGTGTTTCATAGTCACAATAGACCTCATACCACACCAGGATGAGGCAAGCGCCTCTTCATATGCCACTTTCTCATTAACAGACCATTCAACATATGACTGGCGGTCAGGCCATGTTCTGAGAGTATCTATGACTTCAGATGAGGGGGTGCCCGGATATCCAAATGCAGTATCCAACGCTGCTTCAAGGCAGCCGTGGGCTATTGCCTCGTTCCCAAGGAGATATTTTACAACCATGTAAGTTCAGTTCCAAATATTCAGATATTGAATTTGAATTCTCATCCAGATATGAACCTTGATCAATCCACTGGCGAGTCAAGAAAAAATTTCACAAGATTTATTAACTCATACTATCCACCTAATTAGAGCCTCTGGGGCCCGTAGCATAGACAGGTGGTGCACCCGGCTGATAACCGGGAGGTCGTGCGTTCGAATCGCACCGGGCCCACTCTTCAATTTTAAAACTCTGTAACCAAACAGAGTATATGAATAAGAATATCCTCTTGACTGTTTTTCTTGGAATCGTTCTCACCCTGCTATCTCAGTTTTTCATAGAAACGGCTGCAGCAGGCATTGTAGCAGTAATTTTTCTCACAGTTTTACTCATTTTGCTGATATCAGAGGATGCCAAAAATAATGCACATCCTGAGATCTCTGCAGTACTGGCTGATGATGCTGAAACTGTAATTGTTGAGAATCTTGGAACTGCACCTGCCAGATCAGCACAGGTTCGGATAATTCCAGATGACATCAGATATGAGATAGGAGATCTGAATCCTGATTCAATACACAGATATCGCCTACCTTCTATGCTCCGTAATGCAAAAGCGGCAGTCTCATGGGAGCGGAAAGATGGATCGCGGACAGAGAGGATATTCCGGTTATCGGGTTATGAAGAGGAGACAGATCTTCTCAAACCATTATTTCCACTATTTAGCTGGAAAGAAAAGTAGAAAAGAAGATCACACAGGTTTTACCAGAAACTGAAGAGTTACCTCAAGAGCAGAAAGAAGACTTTCCTGCCCTTCAAGGTACTGCTTCATTCCTTTGTACAACATGAACACCGCATCGTATCCATAGAGATCAATCAGTTGACGTGGAGTAAGTTCTCCCATGTATGAGTCAACAATCAGATCATCAGCACTATACATCACTTCGTAGAACTTGCCATCCTCACTGATGAGACAGAACTGATCAATGACCTGGCGTGACATGTTATCCGGACGGTATGGAGCAGGATCGGCACTCTTCCCAAGAACAAAGACCTTTGAGGAATAATGCTTCGCATCATAAATATCACCTTTGTTATCCTTTTTTCCTTTTTCGAGAATGGTAATGCCCATTGTTTTAATAACAGAGGCAGTCAGAGCACCCATCCTTGCTACGAGTTCGGCCTCCTGTGCGCGAATCTCCTCACTGTTCTGATCGATCCTGGCATCCGTTGTCTGAATAAGATCAATGAGGCGATTATATCCATTGAGTATGACATCTTCCATGTATTTCACCAATGCAGGTACCGTCTCCCGGGTGAGGGAAAAATCCAACTGACCGTTTTTGATCAGAGTAGTGATCGTACAACTCTTCCAGTGAGGTAATGTGTCCGCTCTCCAGTGAATTCCGCCAGATGACGACTCCCTACCGGGAGGTCTTCAGCAATCACTATACCAGTATACGACCGGGTTCTTCCCATTACGGTGCCTTCCCTGAGTTTTTCAGTGATCACAACCTCCCCTGTCTTTCCCACAAGCGCTGATTTCTTCTCCTTCAGGATACCATAACCGATGCGAATCAATTCACGTGAGCGATCTTTTCTGATCCGGTCAGGAAGTTCCCCGACTCTTGGCGCAGTGGACCCAGGTCTGAATGAATACCTGGTAACATTGATGCCATCGGGCTGAAGAGTAACAAGAAGATCACAGGTTTCTTTAAATTCATCTTCACTCTCAGCAGCAAATCCGACAATTAAATCAGTTGCAATAGAGATTTCAGGATTTTTTTTCCTGAGTATATCTACCAGCATAAGGTAGGTAGAGTGGTCGTATTCCCTCCCCATTCGGTTGAGAACGTGATCTGATCCTGACTGAACAGGGAGATGAACAAACGAAAAAAAATGATCATTATCCAAAGCATCAGCAACCTCGTGAATGATTGGGAGCAGTGTTGCCGGATTCATCATACCCAGTCTGACAAAAAAAGTCCCCTCTATCTCTCCAATAGCCTGCAGAAGGATATGAAGAGAAGGCGTTCCCCAGTCATACCCGTATGCACTCAGATCCTGACCAGTCAGGCGGATTTCCACAGCTCCTCCCAGGACTGCTGCGCGAATCTGCGAGAGGATTTCCTCTATCGGATTACTTTTTATGTGACCTCTCGCGTGTCTCGTGATGCAATAGGTGCAGTGACCAAGGCAGCCAGAACCAATCTGAACAACTGTAATCGGACCGGACGGTGCGACATTATGATCCAGATCAACTGCATGAATACTATCAGGTGATAATACCCGGACATTAGGAAATTCAGTAAGAATTGCGGCACGTGCACCGGGAAGACAGCCGGTGACCCAGATTTCTTGCCCTTCCATATCCTTCAGCAACCTGATCATCTTGCGTTCAGTCTTCTCTATCACAATACAGGTGTTAAGAATCACTGCATCCGCATCTTGAGGGTCCTCCACGAACAGAGAGCCTACACGCGTGAGAATTTGTCTGAGCCTATCAGAATCACCTTCATTATAGGTGCATCCAAAGGTCAGGATACAGATCTTCTGCCCTGAAAGAGCCTGAACCCATGATGGATAGGTAAAAGACTCGCCGGATAGTTCACCCATTATCCGGAATATGGGATCTGATGGCAGATAGGCCCAGCGATAAACCGATCACACTGTGCAAAGTTGTTTAATTATATTCGGCAAATATGTAGGCAATGGTCAGAATTGGGCTCCTGGGTTGTGGCAACGTAGGAAAGATCATCGCAACTCATCAGGAGGGCTTTCAGGTTGTTGGAGTTTTTGACCAGTTGCATGAACACGCAGCGAGCCTTTCAGAATTGACCGGAGCAAAGCCGTATTCAGATTTTAATGAATTCATCACTGCTGATTTCGATATCTGTGTTGAAGCAGCATCCATTGTTGCTGTAAGGGCATACGCACTAAAAATTATTGAACACGGGAAAGATCTGGTCATCTTAAGTGTTGGTGCCCTCGCTGACGATGCCTTCAGAGAAGATCTCATTTCTGTGGCCAAGGAAAACCGAAAGCGGATTCACATTCCCAGCGGTGCAATCATGGGACTGGATAACCTCAAGATTGGCCAGATTAGCCATATTGAGAGCATTCTTCTCAGGACTACTAAAAGTCCTGAGAGCCTTAAGATGAATGTCAGCACCAGGACATTGGCATTCAAGGGAAAGGCAAAGGATTGTATAAAGTTATTTCCAAAAAATATCAATGTATCAGTGGCTATCGCTCTTGCCAGTACTCATGAAGTTCAGGTTGAATTATGGGCAGATCCTGATGTAGATAAAAATATTCATGAGATATTTGTAAAAGGGGAGTTCGGGGAGTTGTATTCCAAGATAACGAATCTTCCATCCCCAGACAATCCAGCAACAAGTTACCTCGCTGCCCTTTCCGTCCTCTCACTACTGAAAAATATAAACAGTCCCTTGGTGATAGGGGCATGATGGCTCCTGATACCAGCCAGAAGATCAGAAGAATAAAAACTGAACTTAATGCGAAGATTCTTGCTCATAACTACCAGGTCGCAGAGATTCAGGATGTTGCAGATGTTGTAGGAGACAGCCTGGAGCTTGCTCTGGCAGCAAAGAGGTCAGATGCAGACATACTGATTGTCTGTGGTGTCAGATTTATGGCTGAAACCGCGAAAATTCTCAATCCTGATAAAAGAGTATTTATCCCGGTTCAGGATGCCGGATGCCCTCTCGCCGATTTTCTGACACCTGAATTGATTTTAGAGTACAGGCAAAAGTATCCTGACGCTGCTGTTGTAGTGTATGTCAACAGTTCTGCCGCCTGTAAAGCAGCTGCAGATGTTGTTTGCACTTCAGGAAATGCTGTTTCAATTGTCCAATCATTGCCCCATTTAAGGATATTATTCGGCCCTGATGCAAACCTTGCCGGTTATGTTCAGGAACAAATTCCTCAAAAGGAGATCATCATCATGCCCACAGATGGACACTGTTATGTCCACCAGCAGTTCAGTCTTGAAGACATCAATAATGCTCGTAAAACCGGAGGGCTCATCCTTGCACATCCAGAATGTCCTAAACTGATCAGACATAAGGCAGATATTGTTGCATCAACTGGTAAAATGATCAAAATTATCGAGCAGAGTGACGAGCGGGTGTGGCACATTTTTACTGAAGAGGCAATGGTTGTCCGGCTTAGGTCACTTTTCCCTGATAAAAAAATAATCGGGGTCAAAGATGCAGTATGCAAGGATATGAGAAAAACAACCATAGAGGATCTCATCAGGTGCATCACGAACCTCCAGAATGAGATGGAAATTAATAAAGACACATTTGTATCTGCACGGAGATCACTTGACCGGATGCTGGACGCATCTGTATCATGAAATATCCAGATATTCCTTTGAGTAAACTCCTTAGTTTCATTGAAGAGGATGCACCATTCGGTGATATCACCTCGGAGTATGTTCTAGATAAACAGACCTGTCAGGCAGACATCATTGCTAAAGAGGATCTCATCCTGGCAGGTATTTCAGAGATATCCCGCATCTTCGAACATTTTAGAGTGAATATATCTCCCGGATACAAGGATGGAGACAAGATTGATTCAGATACAATTGTTCTCTCTCTTCAGGGTGATGCCCATGCAATCCTCTTGGTTGAACGGACAGCCCTGAATCTGATAGGAAGGATGAGTGGAATTGCATCAGAGACCAGACGAGTTCAGGACCGTGTTAATTCCGTCAACCCTGATTGTCGGATAGCCGCAACACGTAAGACAGCACCAGGGCTCCGATTACTGGATAAGAAAGCAGCGATGATTGGTGGAGCAGATACCCACCGGTTCTCACTCTCAGATGCAGTTCTCATCAAAGACACACACCGGACCCTGATTACAATTGGAGAAGCAGTCAGACGAGCCAAAAATGCCAGTGCTTACCATCTCATCGAAGTAGAGGCTGAATCTGCTGAAGAAGCCATGCAGGCGGCACGAGCAGGTGTAGATATTATTCTGCTTGACAATATGACACCAGACCAGATCACTGGTGTTATGGATCTTCTCATAATCAGTGGATTAAGAGATAAGGTCCTGATTGAACTATCAGGCGGAATCAATCCAGACACCATTGAAAAATATGCGGCAGTCGGGGCGGATCGGATAAGCCTCGGAATGCTTACTCATACAGTCAGAAACGCAGATTTTTCCCTCGAGATACGGAAATAATCGAAATATCTCCAGAATCCTTTACAAGGATCTCACGCTTTCCTTTCCATATCTGCACGATTCCGTAGACATGAATGAAGTCTCCTGAAGAAATATTAGCCATACCTGCAGCAGGAGATGGAATGAAGATAGATACATCCCCCATATCAAGAATCAGATTACCACCTGTTGCAGTAGCGGTGACCTTCTGTACAATTCCCTGATGTGATACAAGGGATCCTTCTGGAGACTCGGAAGTATAATTCTGGGCAAATGGTCCTTTTCCTACCCCGTCACCAATCCATGTAAAGAGAGCACAGGATATGAATACCAAAAAAAGAATCAGCAGAGCAGTCCGTTCCTGCCGTTCAATCATTACCGAATGGTTGTAGCCCGTTCATCATAGGATTGTCGATACGTAAAGCCGGGGAAGTTTATACAGTATCATTACAGATGCTTGTACATGCACAATATCCGATATCGGAGAGTTCTAATAACCGGACTCTGCTTTTTTCTAATTCTGATGACCATGGCAACCGCATCAGAGCAACCGAAAGAGGTGAGCAAGGTGGTTCCCAATCCTGACGTCAATGCCACTCAACCAAGTGACCCAGGCCTTGCCTGGACAAAAATACCAATGACAGATGCAGTTACAGGAGAGCAATTTTCCATTGATCAAATCGCAAAGATGGGAAAACCCGTCCTCATCCATACCTTTGCAGTCTGGTGTCCTACATGCTCAATGCAACTTGGAGAGAGCGAACAAATGCTGACAACATCCCCAGATTCATTCACGATTGTGGGTATTGACATCGATCCAAATGAGAATCAGAACATGGTAAAGAAACATATAGAGAAAGAGAAGTATGCCGGCCACTTTGCAGCAGCACCAAAAGAATTAACTCGAGGGATGGTAGGAACATTCGGAACCAGCTTTGCACTAGAACTCCCACAGACGGTTATCGTATGTAATAAGACTGTGAACCACTTGGGATCAGGGTTGTTTAGAGCACAGACATTGAAGAGTGCCCTTTCCCAGGTCTGTGCATAACCATGGATTTCAGCCCTGAAACCTGGATCCTTTCATTTCTCGCAGGTCTGTACACCCCTCTCGGCGCTATGTGTGTCCTCCCACTTTATCCCGGATACCTGGCCTTCCTGGCAGGGAGAACAGCCCAGGGAAAAAGGGTATCAACACTTCTGCTCGGCCTGGCTGTCACAGCAGGAGTTATTGGTGCGATGCTTGCATTCGGAGTAGTGTTTGTATCCGTTCTACAGGCATCTACCAGCCTTGTAATAGGATATCTCGGCCCGGTCGTATACCTGATCCTGGCCATCATGAGCATTGGTATGATACTGGGTGTTGATATCGGTAGAATATTTCCAACAGTTCAGACACCAGAGGCAAAGACTCCATGGATAACAGCCTGCCTGTTTGGTGCATTCTTCGGCCTGGTTGCACTTCCATGCAACCCGGCATCAATTATCATGCTCTTTGCCCTTTCCACGACGACCGCTGATTTTATTGCGAATTTTATCAACTTTGTCATATTCGGGATAGGTATGGCGACACCACTTCTGGTTCTATCGGCTTTTTCAATGGATGCAAACAGGAAGGCGGTCTCATTCCTTGCAAAATACCATCTTATCATCAACCGGGGTGCAGGGGTTCTGATGCTGGCGGTGGCTTTATACTACCTGATTTTTGTATTCCTCAGTGAATACCTCTGATTTTTTTATCTTCTGTGTCGCCACAGATACAGGATCGCAAGCATGCCAACGATCATTCCGGCAAGCCCTATCTTTGCGATGTCGGGCCCGGACTCATGTGATAATGGCTGCTTTTTATAAGCGTTCCAATCTTGTTCAAAAACAGAGGCAAAGTACCCGGCAACATTGGGATCCTCAATAATCAGACCTGCTTCCCTATTGAAAGAGGGAGAATTTTCATTCCAGTTGATACTTGAGATCAATATAGAATCATCAGCGATCATGCCCTTTGCATGAAGCTTAAGGAGGCCGGTCCCTGAAAGGTCTAAAAGTCTCGCTTCAATTGGAATATGTTCACGATTGGCGATGGCTGTGATTTCAGCTGCAATCTCATCATTATCATTCTCTTCTTCGATGTTGTAGTAATACGAATCAAGGAGAATTTTAACTTCAACGCCCCTCCGGGCAGCATCTATCGCAGATTTAAGATAGGGGTTTCTCTTTCCATGTGACCAGTGTTTGATATAGGCTTCTTCAATATACAACCGGGATCTGGTTTCATTGATGAGAGACACGATAAGATCACTGGTATCTGGAGCAAGAACGGGAGTTACAGAAGAGTCGTTGAAATGAAGAGGTGCAAATACAGGTTTGTATGCCTCTGCAAAATATTCGGGAATTTCCGATCTGTTTCCCTGAATATCTGTGACGCCAGGTCCGTTTAGATCTGAGTAAAACACCTTTGAAAAGTAGGAACACAGATCAGGAGATGAGACCAGAACACCCCACCCCCGGTTTCCGGCAAAACCTGCCTTCTGAAAAGAATGTTCTTTGAAATTTTCGGTTGTGAGAAGGAGATCTTTTCCATCAATAACCAGGTATTTTGCATGATCATACCGGAATGGAGCGTGATCTTCACCTGTCCCTGCCATAACCCGGACATTAATCCCGACTGAACATAACATAGCGATGACAGTCTGCTCTTCAGAACTTATCCCACCAACGGGTCCCCCCTCAAGAAGCACAGTCACTTTCACACCACGAGAAAATGCCTGACAGAGTAAACCAGCCATCTCAGGGTCTGTAAACTCATACACATTGACCAGAATTTCGCGACGGGCAGACGATACTGCCTGTTCAAAAACCGCACGTCCGCAATCTGGAGAAACAAAGGCTGTACCAGTAACATTGGAAAAGGTTACAGGCATAAACCGGCTGGCACCGGATATAAAAACACGTTTGTCCCATATGCCATCAGGACCAAGGACATGGACCTGCCCTTTACGTGGCTTGAATGTTCCTGGCCACGAAAGATTCTGAATAAGTATACCATGCTCCTTCAGCATGAGCTCATCTTTCTGGTTTGCCATCTGGAATTTTCCAGTAACCACAGGCTCTGGAACATCTGGGCTCATTCCAATCAGTTCATAATCCGGGTATCTGCCATTGACCTTGTAAAATGCTTCTCCATCACGGGCTATTGTTATTGAACCAGATGATACCGCACCTGCAGGAAAGGTAATCTGCCCTTCTCCATCAGTTACCTCAAGAGAACTGAGAGGTCCGTCTCCACTGATCACCAGGTATTCATCGGCATCGCCATCCAGATAGGTATCAGAGTATACTTCAGTTATCTGAAATGCAGCAGTTGTGGTTACACAGATAAACACTACCAGGACCAGCGTGATGAGACGCATAGTGCAGAATATACAGGCAGCCATAAATGAATCTGCTGAAATAAACTTCTCACATGGTAAAGCCACTGGTGATCAAAGTTGGAGGCAGTCTATTGCCCCATGCCAGGCAGATCATCAGGACTGTTCTCAAATGCAACAGGGCTATCCTGATACTTCCGGGAGGTGGAATCTTCGCTGATGCAGTGCGGGAGACTGGCTCGGATGGAACGGTTGCACATTGGATGGCAATCGCAGGTATGGAACAATATGGGTGGTACTTATCTGGATTTGGCGTTGAAACAACAAGATACCCAGAGTTTACAGATAAACCACGCGTGATGCTTCCGTACCAGTACCTCATAGAGAAAGATCCGTTGCCCCATACCTGGGAGATCACCTCTGATACCATCAGCGCCTGGCTGGCTGATTATCTGGAAGCAGACCTTCTTATCCTGAAATCAATAGATCAGGTACGCGCAGATGGAGTCCCAATCGAAGTAATAAAAGCACAAATTAACACTTCTGACCTTGATCCCTTGTTCATCCCATTTATTTTGAGTCATCCGGTAAATGGCGGAGTTATCAACGGGACTTTCCCTGAGAGAATTACTCTAGCCATGAAGGGAGAGAAGGTTGTTGGAACCGGTTTTGGCACCATAGTTTAAGAGGATCAAGAAAGAATAAATTAAGCACCTTTGGAGACATCCGAATATGAGTCAAGAGAAATGTACCTCATGCAACGGCCCAATGGCAGAGCAGGGATCAACCGAATTCGGTTGCCCAGCCTGTGGTGTCCGTATCAGCCGCTGTTACCGCTGCCGGGAACAGAGTGTCGAGTTCGTCTGCCCGACATGTGGGTTCCGGGGGCCTTAAGGCATGGGTGATGTGGCACTGATCATCAAGGCAATGCCGGAATCTCCTGAAGTAAACCGTGAAGATATCAAGAAAGAGATTCGTGCAAAGCTTCCACGTGTTCAGGACATTCAGGAAGAACCTATCGGGTTCGGACTTGTTGCACTCAAGGTTGTCGTTGTTGTTCCGGACGCAGAAGGACAAACCGATGCAGCAGAGGCCACACTGAATAGCATTCCCGGAATAGAGCGGGCCGAGATCATCGGATCGACGCTTGTCTAACTAAAAAAAACTCTTTTTTCAGATTAACTACTCTGAATCTGATTGCTCAAGATTCTTGAGAATCTGATTAGTTAACCCACGAATCCGCTCAACAGAACGTTGAAATGCATGCACCTCTAGTGGGTCAAGTCTGATTGATACCGGAAATACCCCATCTTTGTTTATTCGGGCCGGAACACCGATACAGACATCACCAATGTTATGCACTTCACTCTTAACATAGGCAGATAACGTCAGAATCCGGTTTTCGTTTCCAAGCAGGGTCTTAATGATCGTAGCGATTGCATCGCCCGGCCCCCAGACAGTAGCACCCTTACTAGCAATGATCTGCTGACCTGATGAGCGGACCTTCCCCATGATATCATCAATGGGCAAGTTACCAAACGAAGGCAGATTGGATATCTGAATACCACCGATCGTAGTTGCTGACCAGAGAGGTACCATACTCTCTCCATGCTCGCCAATGATGCGGGTATGCACTTCACTGACGTGAACCTGGAAGAACGAAGCTATCAATGATTTCAGGCGCATCGAATCGAGGTGTGTACCAAGACCAAATACCTGGTGAGGTTTTTTCCCGGAATACCGAAGTGCAACAGACGTCATGATATCAACCGGATTGGTAACCATCATAATCATCGACTCCGGGGCGAACATCTGAACCTGCTTCGAGAGATCTGCTACAATTTTTGCATTCTCATGCGCGAGATCAAGACGATCCTGATTAGGTTTGCGTGCTACCCCTGCCGTAATGATAACCACGTCAGACCCTTTCATATCTGCAAGATCACAGCTCCACCGTACAACGCTTGCTGTACCCGTAGCAGCAAATGAATCAATGAGGTCACGGGTAATTCCATCAAGGAGAGACTGCGATCCATCCCGGCCGTACAACTGGATCTCCCGTATGTACGGTATCCGTGATATCGAGAGGGCCGCATACTGACCAACCCGTCCGGTAGCACCAATGATCGTGACTTTTGTCATGAGAATCAGCGTATAAAAATAGGGACACGTTCTCGGTCGACAGACCGTTGCAACCCTGGTCTCAAGCCTTCTCCTCCGCCCCGCAACCCCATGGGCGCCGAACGTTCACGGTAAGTCTGCTCCCTTCCGGGCCTGGACCGATCCCCGCGACAACAGGTCGTTCCTTCCTCCGAAGGTTGGATTGCTGGCCATCGACCTCACAGGACAGGGTTTCTTCGTTGAAAGCATGGAGAATTCGGGCAGTACGTGTAAGCCTTCCTCGAACTTCGCCCCCTGCGTACCGGCGGTTTCAGGTTACAGGTGACGTCGATCCACCCGGGCTAGTCCCCATTATTATGCGAAGACTCATGGAATAAAAACTTCCCCACCCACATCATTTTCCCAACCCTGCAAAAATGAATGATTTTGTCTAAACTTCTTTTTATTAAAAGGATCAAAAACAGTCAAAACATCATGATCATGGATTAAAGGAGAAAGTAACTCCATTCTCCCTTGAAATACCTCCACTTTTTTCTCTGCCCCAAATCCTTCAGCAACAGGGAGGGGGCCGTCAAGGAGCTTTTCGCGCGATAGATGGGGAAAATCCATTGCAAATTCGCATTCATCAAGACCCAGTGATTCTTTGTTGACAAGGAGATTGAACCCGGAAAAGTAAGCTGCCGCATACCAGGGATCGTTTAGTACAATATGGTGAACACCAAGGACTCCGCCGGTAATTCCCAATGTTCCCACCCCAGAACATGCGTCAACAAAGAGAGACGGGTGGACCCTTCGAATCGCAGTTTCCACAGAACGTATCTTTGGGTCAACGCCATGTGGAAACTCAATATGACTTGCTCCCTGTTTTTTGTAAGCCACTACAGGACCATGACTGGTTGGAAACAGATCTGCCCGGACATCACAGCCACAGAGAAGACGATGTTCAGAACATACATGTGATTCCGTATCAGCACAATCTCCGACCCCGGGAGGATCTTTTCCTTCTTTAAGAATGGCAGATATTTGAGGAATTTCATGATATGCACGATGCGCGGAGTCATCATCAAAAACAGAAGAGATCAGAATGAGAGAACGAGTGGGAAGAAACGGGGGGGAACGTAGAAAAATGCCGGGATCAATCAGGGGAATCCCCACAGCAGAGAGGGCTTCATCTCCTGAAAAAAGCCCGGCATCAACCAGAAGAAAGTAGAGCCTGGCATACACATCATCGATAAAAGCCCTGCCACAATGACAGGGCGGAGGAGGTGAATCTTCTGGCGGACCGGTTTTATCTCTGACAGCCCTGCAACAATCAGAACATGGAGAAAAAATTTCGTGCCGCCTGCTGATTAGGTCCTGCGCATAACAGATATGATCCTGACCACAGACGGGACAATTCATTCAGATAGTAACACTACGAGATCATCGAATAAAAAATAACCGGATGATGGGCCTGATGCGATTCGAACGCATGACCGCCCGGTTATGAGCCGGGCGCTCTAACCACTAAGCTACAGGCCCAAAAAGAATAACGCCGCCAACAGGACTCGAACCTGTGACATACTGGTTAACAGCCAGTCACTCTACCAACTGAGTTATGGCGGCTCAGAGGTGCTCTATAATGTAGGATCAATTTCCATATAAATTTTATGAAATCGTTTTGGTCACGTTTTCTGAATGGATGATCTCATTCCGTTCAATAAAACGATTATTTCTTCAATATCAGTGTCCAAACTCGTGAACAACTCATCAGCCTTTTCGGTAGCCACAGCACCGGTAGGAGAGGCGCGGATATATCCAAGCCCTTCCATAACACGGAGCGAGTACCGAATCCGATGCTGAGGGACGTTCATGACTTCAGACAATTTGATGATGCCTATCGGCTGATGCTGCGCTACAATAGACAGAACTTCAAGGTGTCTGCCGATTAATTCAATGTCCCCTTTTATTTTCTTTAACATGGGCAGTTCACTCAAGCATTCTTATCAAGCCATTCTTTTGTCTTCAGATACTGCCTTCTGAAAATTATCGTAAGAAGTAGTGCGATAAGAAGAGAAACAACTGAACCTGGAACCCTCCATTGCGACGGGAAGAGAAACAAGGCAATTACCCCGACAGCAAAGAAGAGGATTACTCCATTCAAAATTACTGCAATGTGCCAGAATTTCCATTTAAACTGCTCTTTAGCAGACTCGTTCATTATTCATACATCAATTTTATCATAAAAGTACTTGTGGTCTCATCAGCAATGTGTAGAGGATGGACTACCTCGATGATCTCATTCTTCGGTCCGGTACATCCGCATACTGTTTGTTTGCCTCATCTGATGACCCAGATATGCGTTACCTCACCCATTTTGTCACCAACGATCCTGTACCAGTCATAAAAAAAAGAGGGGAGAAACCCATCATGATCCTGCCTATCATGGAGGTTGACCGGGCAGAACGTGAATCAATCGCGCAAAGTATTACCCGGCAGCAGGCCGGGTTCCAGGAGATAATTGCAACAGAAAAAAATCCCTACAATATCACAGCTGCTCTGATTGAGAGATGTTCAGGAGGGGCAGTCATCGTTCCCCCTCAGTTTCCTCTTGCCCTGGCCCGGGCACTTGAGAAAAAAATACCGGTTATGCTAGATGACAAATCTACAATCTCACAGATGCGATCTCAGAAAAGCAGCGATGAAATCAGCCACATATCAGTTGTGCAAAAAGCGACTGAAGAAGCAATGGAGAACGGAATAAATCTCATCAGGGGATCCACAATGCGAAACGGGTTACTCTGGCACGGCGAAAAGCAGCTTACATCAGAACTAATACGGTATACTATTCATTCGGCTCTCCTTTCTCGCGGATGCGTTGCCAAAGATACCATAGTATCATGTGGAGAAGAGACTGCAATGCCTCATTGTACTGGAGAGGGACAACTCAAGGCCCACCAACCTATCGTGATTGATCTCTTTCCTAAAAGTGAAACGAGTGGCTATCATGCAGACATGACAAGAACTGTCTCAAAGGGAGAACCTTCAGGTAAGGTTTGTGAATTATATAATGCAGTTCGCGATGCAGAGATCCTGGGAGAGAGTCTAATTTTAGCTGGTGTGAGCGGGGCTGAATGTTATCAGAAGGTCAGGGATTATTTCGATGACCAGGGGTTCAAAACAGATACTGAGGGATTTATTCATAGTCTTGGGCATGGAATCGGCCTGGAGGTACATGAAAAACCAAGCCTTTCACCAGCTGGTGAAGAGTTGAAAGAGGGACATGTTGTTACTGTAGAGCCAGGTCTCTATTACCGTGGAGTAGGAGGGGTCAGGATTGAGAACATGGGAGTAGTTACAAGAAGCGGTTTTAATCGGCTAACGAATTTCCCTGTGGAGATGATTCTTTGAAAGAAGAGGTATTTGAACGATATATACAGGCAGGAAAGGTGGCATCCACCATCCTGCGAAAGGGAGGAGACCTGATAAGACCCGATGTATCACTTGCACTAACCGCTGCTGAGGTTGAACAGATGGTAATCGATGCAGGTCTTGGAGTGGCATTTCCAGTGAACATCTCATTGAATGAATCAGCAGCTCATGATACACCTTCACCTGAAGATGACCGGACATTCAAAGCAGGAGATATGGTAAAATTGGATCTGGGTGTACATCTGGATGGATATATCGCTGACACGGCATTAACTGTCGATCTTGGAGACCAGAACCTACTAGTGGAGGCATCAATTGCTGCGCGTGATGCAGCCATTGCTAAAGTCAAACCCGGAGTTACCATTGGTGAACTTGGAACGGCTGTGGCAGCAGAGATCGGTTCACGCGGATACAGACCGATTGCAAATCTTACAGGACACGGCCTTGACCAGTTCAGACTTCATATGGGGCCAAATGTCCCTAACGTCGGAGGAATCGGCGGGGCAGTGCTGGAAGAAGGAATGGCAATTGCAATAGAACCATTTGCTACAACAGGAACGGGTTATGTCAATGACCAGAAACGTGTTGAGATTTTCTCACAGATGGCCTGGAAGCCGGTAAGAATGCCTACATCGCGGAAGATCCTGAAAGAGATTGAACCATTAAACGGGCTTCCATTCGCAAGAAGACATCTTAAAACACCAAAGCCTGACCTTTCCCTGCTCAGACTTGTCAGAGAAGGGGTGCTTCACGCATATCCGGTCCTTGCAGATGTTCCTGGATCCTATGTATCTCAAGCTGAACACACCATGATTGTCACCAGTGATGGATGTGTAGTGACCACCGCATAACCCCTGAATAAAAATAACACGTTCATCTGTGATCAGCACTAACGATATGAGTTATTGACATGGCCCGTGACGAGGAGATCCTGGACCTGATCGAACTGCTTCTGGCGGCCGAGATATTTAACCAGAATCAGAATCTGGATATAAACGATCTAACCCCCATTGCACGTGAGGTATATGGCGTTCAGAGTATGGAAGGAGAACGGGGACCTGTTGTAGTTTCGGAAAGCGCGCTACAGAAGGTTCTTGGTATCCCTGACGCTCATCTGCGACTTGAAAAGCACCCACTCACGGTGTATGAAGAGTTTGGACACCGACTCAGAATAACAACTCTTCCGGCGGGATTCAACTGGTTTATCAAACACAATGGGGAGAAAAGAATTCGAAAAAACCCTGTTCTCGCCTGGTATGCGGAAAAAAATAATCTTCTATCAGATATTTCACATAGTGCATCTAGGGATATTAACCCAAGGTTTGAAGATAGCAGAGTGTCACTGGATCGCAGAATATCCAAGATGCTTGCAGATGATGAAAAATTAAGGGCGGGTCTTGATTTAATCATCATCAGTGCTCCGGAAGAAGTTGAACAGACGCTGGATGATATCATCTGCACATCTGACCAGGTTCAACGTATTCTCAAGCTGAAGGTTGCATTAGAAAACCTGGAATTTCTCAGGGCCCATCAGGTATTTGATATTGGAAAACTACTCTTTATTGGCCCACCGGGAACAGGAAAAACATCACTCGCTTTTGCTCTGACCCGGGTTTTTCACATGCCAATTCTTGAGGTGAGACTCCCGATGGTTACCTCCCAGTACCTTGGTGAGACATCCAAGAACATCGACCGGATCTTTGAGGTTGCACGCTCTTTATCTCCTTGTATTCTATTTATCGATGAATTTGACTTCCTCGCAAAAAGTAGGATTGGTGACGATCATGGAGCCATGAAACGGGCTGTAAACGCACTTCTCAAAAACATTGACCGGATCGGCCTTATCAGAAATAATGTGCTTCTGGTAGGGGCAACCAACCACCCTCAACTTCTGGATGAAGCGGCCTGGCGCCGATTTGATGAAGTTATTCCCTTTGATCTTCCAGACCTTGCAACAAGGCAACTTATTCTGGAGCGGCTTCTTCAGGGTTTTTCATCAGGATGCGATGTCAGCGCGGTAGCACGTGAGACTGATGGATATTCAGGTGCAGATCTCAAGATGGTTGTCCGTGAAGCAATACTCACCGCACTCATAGATAGCAGAACTCAACTGACTAACGAGGATCTGACAACTGGTCAGAATCTTATCAAGAACAGGGATGCTAGCAGAAACAAAAACTGTCAGGGATAAATCAGATGGAAATAACCCTGCTCGGTACTGGCGATGCAGTAGGCACACCCCATGTTGGGTGTGATTGTACACAATGTACCTATGCAAAAAAGAATGGCATCGAACGACTTCGAACCTCAATTCTAATTAGAAATAATGGCAATACCATCCTCATCGATACATCTCCTGATTTGAGAAGACAACTGTTACAGAACGGATCCCCGCGGATAGATGCAGTCATCTGGACCCATGGGCATTATGATCATTTCATGGGGTTCGGGGAATTTTACCGTGTACAGAGGATTCCACCTGTGTACGCAGCACCAGCCGTGATGAAATATTGTGGGGAAATATACCAGTTCCTCATTCATGATAAACATGAAATTCAGGTTTATACCCCCTTCACTCTTTTTGGCCTTGAATTCACACTGGTAGAAGTTACACATCCAAATGTGTATACCTGCGGAGTTATCTTCTCTGATGGAAAGGTCAGGATAGGTTATACGTCAGATACAAATGAGCACCTCCCCGAAAAGACCCGGGGACTCTTAACCGGGATGGATCTCCTCTTTATCGACGGCCTCTTTCCTTCATCTTTCAAAAAAGTCGCCAAGCATCTTAACTACGAGGAAGCAGTGGATCTTGCCGGAGAACTCAAGGCCAAGGATTTTAGAGTTGTTCATATGAGCCATTACCTCCCATTCAACCTCCCTCATCAGGGCTATGATGGTGAACAATTCATCTTCTAAAGAGATGGCTGTAAGTTTATGAGTTTTGAAGACACACTAATCTGGAATGAATATAACCGTTCTTGAACTGAGTGAAGATAAGGTTAAAATTACCCTGATCGGTCAGGGGCATACGTTCATGAACGCCCTCATCAGTGAGATTCAGAAGGATCCAACTGTTGACGTAGCAAACTATGTCATTGAATTCCAATTCTCTGATCCGGTGCTTACCGTCACGACTTATGACAAAAAGGATCCGATTGCACCGATTGTCGCTGCATGTAATCGTCTCTCTGCTTCATGTAATGAACTTTTAAAAGACGTAGAAGCAGTAAAAAAATAACCTTATTTTCAGCCATTATGGCTGTTCTGTAAATATAATCGATCCAGATATCTTTGCTATCCTGACTTTTAGTTTCTGACCTGGTTTTGCACCTTTTACATACACAATATACTTACCGATCTTAGCGACTCCATCTCCACGACGTGAGGTAGACTCGATATTGACTTCAACAATGTTTCCAGGCTCAAGACTACTGGTTGCCATTTCAGTCTTCGCTTTGCGTTTCCTGACCGGCCGATGACTTCCACAGGCTTCACATTTGATTACCAGAACTCGATCATCCTTGAACAATTTTGTATCAGGTTTGCCACACTCAGAGCAGATGACATAATCATCAACATAACTCTTGATGAGCGGGCTGAACATTGACTCCTCAAATTTTCCGTTTAATATGATCCTGTTCCCATCGATCTTTCCGGCTGTACCAAGTTCGCCTAGGAAGAACTTCATGAGATGATCAGGGTCACGTCGGAGAGCACTGACAATATCGGTGAAATTTTCAAGGATGGTCGTTTTGCCCTCGATTGTAATTCGGGGTTCGGGATATGACCAACGCTCACCATCCTCGGAGGGCTCAGTCACCTCCTCGTATGCCTTATGTAACAGGGCCTCATATGAATCGACCATGGTACCTATCATTTCTCCCGGGAACGGGATAAATATGAGGCCTTCACCAAGTACAATTCACGGTTTTTTTGTGGTGAGACCTTTTTATCTGCAAATCTTACCGAGAATATCAGAAAAAATTAAACATGTTATTATTAGTAGCACCCTAATTAGGAGATTTCCGTGCCAATATCACCGTTTATTACTCATGGATACAATTCGATCTTTTTTCCCTCTATTTTTCAGACAGAACAATAGACAACCTATTAGTATCTCCAGTACTCAGATGTAGGAACCAGCTCAATCCCTACCATAAGAAAGGAGCGATGATCATAACAAAAAATGCAGAGCGGGCCTTTGTCAGGGAACTTCCCGATGTACAATCCACTACCCCGGACGTAAGAATTAATCTCACACGGGTGGGAGTTAAAAACGTCAAAAAGATGGTGGAGGTATCCCGTCCAGGAAAGCGCCCGGTCATATTTATATCAAACTTTGATATCTTTGTTGACCTGCCAGGAAGCCTTAAAGGAGCAAATCTATCACGTAATTTTGAAGTGATTGATGAAGTACTCCAGCAGGCAATTGAAGGAGAAGTCAAAGAGATCGAAGAACTGTGTAGTATGGTAGCCAGAAAACTTCTCGATAAACATGAGTACGCAGACAGAACAGAAGTCCTCATGCGAAGTGAGTTCATGGTTGCCGGCGAGACCCCGGTTACACGGACAATATGTCAGGAGGTTGTAAAGGTATTTGCCAGTGCAATAGCCAAGAGAACCTTTAAAGATCCTATTGTCCGTAAAAGTATCGGGGCTGAAGTTACCGGGATGACTGCCTGTCCCTGTGCCCAGAACATCATGCAGGAACGGGCACGGGAGGTCATGGAAGGGCTCAATATTGACACTGAAACTATTGAGAAGTTTTTCCATGAGGTCCCAATGGCTACTCACAATCAACGAGGAAGAGGATTCCTTTCTCTTGAGACTGATGATGAGAGCCATGTTCCACTCGATAAGATCATCAAGATATTAAAACAGTCAATGAGTACCCCCATCTTCGAACTTCTGAAACGGGGTGACGAGGGGCATGTGGTTCTTGCTGCACATAAAAACCCACGTTTTGTTGAAGACTGCGTAAGAGAGATGGCTCGTCGTGTTCACGCCGAGTTTGGTGACCTTCCAGGTGACTCGGTTGTGACAATAGCACAAGACAACGAAGAAAGTATTCATCAACACGATGCATTTGCCGAGCGGCAGGCTACAATTGCAGAGTTATCAGACGAGATCAATGGAGAAAACTCCTAATCTCATCCTAAAAGAAAGATTACAACAAAGATACAAACCAGAAGTATTAACCCGGTAGCAAGAATCATTTGTTTTCGGGTAATCATACCCGTCCGGTTAAGTTCATTTCGTATTACTGTGACATAAGCCTCATACCTGGGAAGTGACTCAATAATCTCGTTTAGATCTTCTTTTGTTACTTCATGGAAATGATGTGAACACTGATTTCGAAAGTTTACAAGCATGAGAAGATCCTGACGGGTCGCCGGATCGATCACATCATAATCTGAAAGACGTTTGAAGATTACTTTATTTCGTATCTCTTCTTCTGGACTTGCATATCCCCGATAGTAAACAGTCTCTCTTCCAAGATCAATCAGGCGATTTGCAAGAGCAAATAGCACCATCGATAATGCATAAAAATTTCGATGATCCCGATCCTGGCGTGTCTGCTGAAGACTGATACTCTTGGCGTCTCCAAGATACTGATAGATATCTGATATGATTTTACCCTGTTCTGGAGTGAGACCGTTATCCATATCTCCCATGTAGTTGGGCAGGGATCAGGATAAGCAGATCAGTAAACAAAATGTCGATAGTCTAGATCTCAAATATTCAACCTATCGAAAAAATATGCGGAATATTTTGCCTATTTCAAGCGCCAATCATTATTAATGACTTATATCAGAGAATGGTCCCAAAATGAAAGGGAAATTTTTAGTTCGAAAAAATTAAACAAATCCAATAATAAATGTATATAAAAATCTGATAAGTATTACACGAATAATTCAGATTGTTAGTGAAGACCTTATTTTTCTCTTATTTACTAAAATTAATTCCGAAATCTAATTTTTTATTTTTTAGGATATTTTTCCTCTACAAAAACTATAGAAGATAATAATAGAATTTATAAAATTAGTAACACAAATGGCATAATTAATATGGATTATTTTTACCAAAACTAAGGGTTTGGCGCGGTTTCTTTAGAAATTCGGGTTTCAAATGACAAATTAGATATATTGAAGTCTCAAATCACCATTTGTCGTACACTGGTACGGTCGTACCCTCAGATCTCCTGAGGGCTCTCTCGCGATGAGTGGTATAGCACTACGAACAAACCAATAATGAAAGGCGATTCTCTTGTCCAAAGTAGTAGAAATTTCCCCAACCACAAGACATGAGGGGCATTCCAAGCTCGTACTCAAAGTCAACGATGAGGGAATTATTGAGCGAGGAGACTGGATCAGTATAACCCCGGTTAGAGGTCTGGAAAAACTGTGTATCGGAAAGACGATGCACCAGGCACCAAAGATCTCATCCCGTGTCTGCGGTATCTGCCCGATTGCACACACCCTGGCAGGTATCGGAGCAATGGAAGCCTCAATCGGCTGTGAGATTCCACAGGATGCATATCTGCTCAGGCTTATCCTCCAGTGCGCAAATAAACTTCACAGTATTGCACTGCACGACATCCTTGCACTGCCTGATATGTACATCCCAGGCACCGAGACAAAGATCAATCCGTTCACTGCGGAAGAACCAGTCAGAACCGTTGCAAAGCGGATCCAGCGGCTCCGTGAGATCGGACAGACGATCGGTGAGATTGCCGGAGGAGAACCAGTTCACCCAAGCAATCCACGTGTCGGTGGAATGTATTACAATATCAGCCCACAGGCAAAGCAGAAGCTCTTTGACCTCGCAAAGGAAGCCCTCCCAATGGCCATCGCCCAGATGGACTTCATGAACGCTGTCTTCAAGAACTTCGAGAAGAGGGAGACCGTTACCGTCGGGAAGACCACTGTTGATATGCCAAAGGAATTCGGATACCACAACCAGGGATACATGGCTGTCGACTCGATATTCCAGTCATCAAGCCTTGACTTTGACCCCAAGTGGGATCCAAACCGCTGGACCGATGTAACCCCCTGGGACTGGTACATGGGCGAGTGCGAAGTTTCACTTGAGGACCCAGACTACCCAATCGGTGGAACCTCCAAGATCGGAACCAAGGCATGGCCACAGATGCAGGCCTGCACCTCCATTCCACTCTACGATGGCCAGCCAGTAGAAGTCGGTCCACGTGCCCGTATGGTCACCTTCAAGAACTTCGATCACAAGGGAGCCATGGGTCAGAACATTGCACGTGAGATGGAGTACCCAGACTGCCTATACACTATTATCGATGCTCTGGATGCCCTTGACTGTAATGGGTCTGTCCTTGCTGATGAGATCCCACAGGGAGACGGTAGCCTTGGATGGAACGCCAACGAAGCACCTCGTGGAACCGATGTTCACCTCGCTAAGGTCAAGGATGGAAGAGTCCAGATGTACAACCTGCTTGTGCCAACCACCTGGAACTTCCCGACCTGTAGTCGAGCTCTCGAAGGAGCACCCTGGCAGCTCGCAGAGGTTATTGTACGTGCCTATGACCCCTGTGTCTCCTGTGCAACCCACATGCTGGTCGTAGACGAGAACAAGAAGATCATCGCCCAGAAACTCGTCCAGTGAGAGAGTCTCGCGCATGTTATTTCAGGAGATCGTGATATGCGGGTGCGGTAACCCGCTCTTTGCTGACGACGGGTTCGGTCCGGAAGTAGTAGAGGAATTAAAGAAGATCTCACTGCCTGAAACAGTGAAGGTGATAGATGCAGGTCTTGGTGGCCCACATTTTATCTTCACCTTGCTGGACCAGTCTGAAGAACCGGTGAAGAAGATAATCATCATTGATATTGCAGACTTTGGTGGAAATCCTGGAGAGATAACTCTGTTAACTCCTTATGATCTGCCTCCAGGCAAATACCGGGATGCCCATTCATGGGACCTTGCAGAACCACTTCACCGCATAAAAGACAAGATCGATATCACGATCATTGGATGTCAACCCAAGCGTGTTACTGCTCCTGATTTAGAAATCGGACTCTCGGATGAGGTTGCAAGCGCGATTCCACGAACAGTACAGTTAGTACTGAAGTTGTTGGAGGAGCATTATGGGACTACTATCGCTAATATTCGGGAGGAAAGAGAAGAAACCGGTGGAGGTAAAACCACCACAGCCGGTTGCAACTCCTAAACCCGTGGCGAGTGTGAAACAAGAATCACATAAGGAGGAAAGACCTGTGTCTAACAAAATTACTCTCGGACATGTGCACATGAGTGGGTGTATAGGATGCTGTGTCTCAATTGCGGACACCTATGGGGGCCTGTTCACTCTGCTTGATAATTACGCAGATTTGGTTTACAGCCTAACACTGGTGGATGTAAGACACATCCCGAAGATGGATGTCGCCCTCGTTGAGGGATCTGTATGCCTGCAGGATGAACTCTCAATTGAAGAGATCAAGGAAACCCGTGAGAGGGCAACTGTCGTGGTGGCTCTCGGTGGATGTTCAGCATACGGAAACATTACCCGGTTCAGCCGCGGCGGTCAGTTCAACCAGCCACAGCACGAGTCCTATGTACCAATTTCCAAACTGATCGATGTAGATGTCTACATTCCAGGCTGTGCACCAAACCCAGAAGTTATCAGGAACGTTGCTGTAATGGCATACCTGCTGCTGAAGGGTAATGACGCACAGAAGAAACTGGCAACAGCATACC
The DNA here is from genome assembly GCF_003173355.1 of Methanospirillum lacunae. Taxonomy (NCBI): domain Archaea; kingdom Methanobacteriati; phylum Methanobacteriota; class Methanomicrobia; order Methanomicrobiales; family Methanospirillaceae; genus Methanospirillum; species Methanospirillum lacunae. The sequence continues at coordinate 38,191 of NZ_QGMY01000017.1, forward strand.
TTGCACCACTGATGGCTCTTGCAAAGGACGGATCCCGCATTGAGTCCGACAGCGAGGCCTGTGGCTGTGACATTATGCTCAAGGTCATCAACCAGGGACTGTGTATGGGCTGTGGAACCTGTGCAGCATCCTGTCCGGTCTTTGCAATCAGTATGGAGTATGGTAAACCTAACATTGACCGCGAAATGTGTATCAAGTGTGGTGCCTGTTATAGTTCTTGCCCACGGAGCTTCTTCAGCTTCGATGTATGTGGCGATTACGAAAACATTCTCGGCGCAATTACTGCTGCAATGAACCCAGGGGGCAACTAACATGGATATGCTCGGCAAGTACAAAACCTGTGTTGCAGCACGCAGCACCAGCAGTGAGATTCTGAAGTCGTCCCAGGATGGTGGAATTGTCACCCAGATGTTCATCTATGCTCTTGAAGAGGGCATCATCGACGGTGCAATTGTCGCAGGACCTGGAGACGAACCTTGGAAACCAAAACCCATGGTCGCAACAACTCCTGAGGAGATACTTGCAGCCAGGGGAACCAGGTACAACATCTCACCAAATATGGCTGTCATTAAGGAGTCAGTCCGGAAGTATGGCCTTGATAAGGTCGGTATTGTCGGAACTCCCTGCCAGATGCAGGCACTCCGTAAGGCTCAGCTCTACCCGGTCGGAATGCGGTATGTCACTGACAAGATCGCTCTCGCAATGGGTATCTTCTGTATGGAGAACTTCTCCTACCAGAGCATGAAGCAGATTGTAGAAGACCACTGCAATGTGGATCTGCACTCTCTCAAGAAGACTGATATCGGAAAGGGTAAGTATTGGGCATACACCAACCGTGGTGCAGTCTCCCAGATCCCCCTGAAAGTTACTCACAAGTACGAGCAGCCAGGCTGCCACGTCTGTCTGGACTATGTCGCCAACATGGGTGACATTTCAACCGGTTCAGTCGGTTCACCAGACGGATGGAGCACTGTCTTTGTCAGAAGCACCAACGGTGACAATATCTGGAAAAAGGCAGTAGAAGCAGGTGTCTTTGAAGTTAAAGCAATTGACAGTGTCAAGCCAGGCTTGGACCTTGTAACCAAACTCGCCACTGAAAAGATCACCAAGAACCAGAAGGAACTTGAACACCGTGCAAAGATGGGTGTAAACAAGGGCCTTCGCAACCCATATATCTAAGAACCTTTTTTTGGTTCATTAATCTTTTTTATAATCTAGTTCTACTGAAATCTCATATTTAACTGCTTTGGTCACTGCCTGGTTTTTATTGTTGAAATCCAACTTTGCCAATAATAAAATAAAATGTAATTAGTGATGTTTGAATTGTCCAAAATGTGAAGCATATCTCAACAAAATTCACCAAAAATAGCGTTATCGAATTTGACTGTTATGATTATTCGTGAATGAGGAATAACAAAAAAGTTCATTCATTCCAATTTTGATGCCATCATCATAGTTATTTTTGGACATAGTGGTGGTTACGTTAAGTTTTGAGGGAAACTTCAACTGTCAAATACAGTTTCCTAATGAAATTCGGGAAAATTAGATCGTAATAGTGGATGAACTCATTAATCTCAAAAGTCAAAGTGGCAAAGTAAGGTTGAAACGATGCTAATTAATTACATAACAATCAATTAAACTATATAGTGATATACATAAGAAACAGATTGCACAAAGGAGACTGTTTTTCCTAATCATGCAGATTTTTTTCCAAAACAAACATCATGGAATTCGGTTGCCATATGGCTTCATTTAATTCATGTTTTTACTCCAACCGGGGAATGTGAGTTCCATCACTTTCAAGACAAAACTTACGACGATTAGTTTGATATCTTTCTTAGAAAACAAGATGTCGATGCAATACTGTTAGAATTCCTCGGGAAGATAACAGAAAAAGAAGAATATTTTGAAGTATTGACAAAGAAACAAGATATGATTCAGGTCAACAAAGTTCAGGATCTATTGATGCGTAAATACTTGAGAAAAATTGTCATTAATTTCATCGGGCATTACTCATTTAGGGTTCGAATTTGAACTTAAAATCTTTATATTTTCAATAAATCCGGATTAATCTAAATTTAATACCATAATCAGGATAAAAGGACAACTACAGTGATTCTTAGCATGATTTTACTCCAGAGGACAGCTAAAAACCCCACATTTTTTTCATTGGGCAATGTAACCTCAATGGTGAGTTATTTTTTCTCTTCGGTGAAAACAATCCTCTATCGTATGAAAGGCCACCATTGAATTTGAGTAAACCTATGATTACTATCCTTCATACAACTGTTTATAGGTAATCTTTAACGTCCTTATCAAGATACATACCGAATGGCCTAAAGACACCTATAAAACGTAAAAGAATATAACAAAGAACAAAATTTTATAAAAGATCGAAAAAAAGGAATATGCATTTATTCAATTAAGCGAAAGTTGAGTTAAATGGTGAACTCGTTTCCTGCATGCTCTTGACATCACTTGAGTTGAACTTTGCTGTTTCCTGCATGCTCTTAACATCACTTGAGTTGAACTTCTGTGTTTCCTGCATGCTCTTAGGCCAAAGAACATCATCATCAGCACATGCAATTCCCACAATACTCAGTATAAGGGCGAAAATTACACCTGAAACCAATACCATACTCGTACGCTTCATATCAGGATTCCTCACATTATGTTGATGGATATCGTATTTAATCTTACTATCCATTATGGAGAAATATTCGTTTAATCATTATTAATCATTATTTTATAAGAGAATCTGGTCTTGCACAGTGCAAACCATCCAAAGGTTAATTTTTTTGCTGATATTTGAGGACACAAGGTAAATTATAAAAAAAGGGTAAAAACCCAATCAGACTTTAAATCCTGATTGATAAGTAAATGCTTTCTGGAAATTCTTTATTCCACCAGTTGCAGTCGTGGAATCTTTCCATGTGTTGGTAACAGATGTCTTGTTCCAGGTTGCAGATGCTGAATTATAATTACTATCACCACCATCACGGGCTTCCATAATGCTTCCAGCAAAGACAGTTTTCACTGTTCCTTCAGCATATCCACTTCCCGAGTTAGAATCAGGAGTGACTGCAATCTGGTAGTTCAGACCAGCAGGCACACCAGCATCAGAAGCAACCGCTCTTATCTGACCTTTACTTGAGATTTGAGCACTATTTACATTGATAAGGCTGCTCTTTGCTGACACTATATTGCAGAAGGCCGGAAGAGCATTATTTGCACTGTTTGAAAAGACACACCTAATGTTTCCGTCACCAGAAGCATAATTGCCTGCTACAGAGAGGGTGTACTCTTCCTCACCAACAAGATGTGCACCTTCAGTACTGGCATAGGTCAAAACCTTCTGGGATTCAAGATTGTATAGCCCACTCGACTGATCCTTAGAACTAAAATCAAAGTTCTTGTTCATACTGAGTTTACCACCATTTGTCATGATAGAATCACGATATGTGATGTCTGCAATCGATTGAGAAGCACCAAGAATACCAGTAGGAATTGCTCCTGGTGAGGCAATAACCCAGGACAACATAGTATTATCAGAAACAAAACCTGTGACATCAATTACAGTATCAATTGAAAAAACCTGATTTTCCGGTGTCTGATTGGGAAGCCTATCACCAGCGACCTGACCTATAACAGCCACAAAAATCACCAAGCCAGCATATAACATAACTCTATAATTCACAATAATACCCCACTCCCATACCTGAAACCCCCAGGTAATAAGGATACATTATGATCAGAGAAATAAGTAGTTTCTGAAAAACTCTTGTACAGCGAATTAACCAAAAATATCAATTAAAGCGCTAATAGGCAGATAAAGAACAACAGAATTCACACAGAGTAACAAAAAAAGGTTCCCTAAAGGGAAATTATGAGGTATTAAGATTATACCTTGAATCCGGACTGGTAGGTAAAGGCCTTCTGCAGGGTCTTTATGCCGCCGGTGACTTCGGTGTTGTCTTTCCAGCTGTTGGTTGCAGAGGTCTTGTTCCAGGTTGCTCCTGCTCCATTGTCGTAGTTACTGTCACGGGCTTCCATGATGCTGCCTGCGAATACAGTCTTGACAGTACCCTCTGCAAAGCCGCTGCCGGAGTTTGCATCAGGAGTAACTGCAATCTGGTAGTTCAGACCTGCTGGAACATCAGCGGTGTCTGCAGTTGCACGGATCTGTCCCTTGGTGGAGACCTGTGCACTGTTAACATTTACAAGACTGCTCTTTGCAGAGACAATGTTGCAGAATGCTGGGAGCATTGAACCATTAAGGGTTGAGAACACACAGCGGATGTTGTTGTCTGCGCTTGCAAAGTTACCTGCAACAGACAGAGTGTACTCTTCCTCGCCGACAAGGTGTGCACCTTCGGTGCTGGCGTAGGTCAGAACCTTCTGGGACTCAATGTTGTAGAGGCCGCTGCTCTGGCTCTTTGAGTTGAAATCAAAGTTCTTGTTCTCAGCGAGCTTTCCACCGTTGGTGAGGATTGCATCCTTGTAGGTAACGTCAGAGATTGTCTGGCCTGCTCCAAGGATTCCGGTTGGAATCTTACCTGGATTTGCAATTACCCAGGACATGGTGGACTTGTCGTCGACTGCACCAGTTGCGTCGATGACGGTGTCAATTGAAAAAACCTGATTCTCTGGGGTTGCGTTGGGCAGACGGTCTGCTGCTGCAAACCCGGTAACTGCCACAAGGGCAACCAGTGCAACAATTGCTGCAAATACGAACTTCATTTATTTCCTCCTACATTTCATGCTGATACTCTCAGCATCAACATAGACACGTTGTCGGTAACGAGTTATATATTTTCTGAGTTTTCGAACTCAGCAAATTGTGGTTAACCTCAAATTCAATTCAAAAAATGGATAATTAGTGCCGGATTACTTCCGCATTATCGTGATATATCCGCTATGACAAACACGGGTTGAAGGTCTTGTTCCTCGTTCTCCCCGGTCCATATCACGCATAATACACTCGTATGAAGAACACTCAACAAACAAGTTTTTAGCACTATCAAATGCCAAAGCCATTTGTTCAAAAAAGGGTGTGTAACAAGCCAGGTATCCACCGGGTTTGAGAACAGAGTGGGCATGGATTACATGCTCTTTTGTAAGGCCAAGATCCAGGTGAACCACATCGTACATCCGTGTTTCTTTCAGAATATCACCGGATATTATCTCCAGGTTCTGTATACCTGCATCAGAAACAGTCAATCGGGCCTGTTCTGCAGATTCGGCCCTTCGCTCGTATGAGGTTACGTGTGCTGCCACTCCTGCAAAAAAGATTGCCGATATCCCACTACCAGTACCTGCATCCAGAACATGATCATGCTTGTTCATCCCGGTCAAACCTATCACAAGGCCAATATCACGGGGAAGCATAGGAGCGGTACTTCTTTTTGCATACTCAAAAAAATCAGTAGACCTGGGAAGACGTATGGAAAGTTCTCTCCCCGAATGCGTACATATGACATCACCAGGCTCCTTTCCAACTATCTGTTCAAGATCGACAAGTCCAAGATCGGTGCCTAGTTTCCCATCTGATGGACGGACAAACCATGATTTACCATTACTAGAGATAATGACCCGATCAGAAAGCCCAATCATTCAGCCTTTCCTGTTAGGTTCAGGATTGCATCGGCAATATCGCCATTCGATTTTTCAAGGGCTGCTCTCGCGTTTTCTACTGGCACACCAGCCTGTTCTGCAACGAGTGATATATCCTCATCAGGTATTGTCAGAGCTGCTTCCTCAAACCGTGGTTCACCGGTAATTTGCCAGGTAGTAATCCCCTGCATTTTCATTATCGCAACTTCTGCCTGGTCAAAAACATATTTTCCTTGAGGCGTTGTGATCACAATCTCCTGGACATCATCTACCGGTCGGACATCCATTCCGAGTTGTTTCATCATCTGCTTCATCTTCCGGGGGTTCATTCCAGGTATCATTCCTTATCCTCCTGATTTTTTCCTTTTCGCACAGATACTGCCACTCCAGATTCTGACAAAACCATCTCTCTTCCTGATATCATGGCATCACCTACAGCTTGAAGAGTCCCATCACCAGACATGACAAGTACCTCATCTCCTGCCTGAATATCCAGAGAGGCTTGAGTTACATGCTTTGCAAAAACGCTCTTCCCATTAGCAATGTATGGGCAGACATCTTCACGGACTATCACTCTGGTTCGGGATGGATCCAGAATTCGAGACAGCCGTTCTGCACCTAATAGACCCAGCGTTAGTCGTCCATCATGGGCCCGAAGGGTTGCAAGCCGTCGGCCATCAAGCATAACCTGCCTGACTCCTCCCCTCCGGGAAGTAATAAACCGGCAGGTTTGAGGAAATAACTGAACACCAACACCCTTTCCAAACTGATAGTCAGCAAGAATCTGAACTCTTTTGAGCATATTGCTGTTTTATTATTCGGTTGACATCTTCGATAAACTCTCGTTCAGCTTCACGTGGAATAAATGCCCCTGCTGCTATCCGGTGGCCACCACCAGACGAACCGTCAAATCGCTCACATGCTATACAAAGAGCTTTCTGAAGATCAACTCCTTTATCCACGACTTCAGGCTTTGTTCTCATTGAGATCTTGGTTTTGGAGGGATCTAGAGAATCTTCACACATTATTAATATCGGCTTTTCAGGATTAAGCCTGGAGAGTGACATCCCAGCACCGATCCCAACAATAGTATCAGGGAACCGATCTCCAACATGAATATAAAGTAGATGAGAGAGTTCCGAGACTCCGGTATCGGTTATATACTCCATCACTTCCCTGATCTTTGTCCGATGGTTTTTAAGCATCTGTTCAGCCTCCCGGTATGCTGTCACCCTGTCACCACGACATATTGCCCCTCCGAGTTCTGGCCTTTTCCATCTTCCACATGAATTGAGGAGGGTCGCATATTCAGAAGCATTTCGGAGGGTTGCCTGGATTTTACTCTCGTCAGGAAAGAGATAATGATCCGCAAACAGCCTATCAAGATTCTTTTCACAGGCCATCATCTGATCAATAATAGAACAGACAATTATCTGTTTTTCTTCAATCGTTAGTGACTCCCAAACCGGCCATCGGTTTGCAGAAACCGGCCTGATACCTATCCTTTCAAGGAATCGTCTTGCACCATCAGGATCATGGGACACCCCGGGTATGTCAATATCATCAGAATATGCAAGCGCATTTGGGAGAGGCCTGGTGGATATACCATAAATATTGAGATCATGTTCCCAGACCTCAACATTTCCATAGCCCACCCCGTCTGACAATATCTCATGAGCAGGACCTGATAATTTCAGGTTCTCCCTGTCCATCATATCTCCGATATTGCCAATGACTGCAAGTTTTGCAAGATCACGATTAATCTCATCCATTTCACGGGCAACAAGATAGGCTACCCCGGCAGCACTCATCTTTTCAAATCCATGGAGAAGACAATTTACCTCTAGATACCCAGCATCTGCAGGCTGACTTACGTGATGATCGATGATAACAACATCTTTCGACCGAATCCCTTTCTCCTGCAACATTGTCTGTTGACCTGAACCAAAGTCTGAAAAAATCTTGAGAGAATCATCATCAGGAATCTCATGAAGGGTGAGGGGATCCAGTTGCCTGATATAGATGCTCCGGACAGGGATTCCCGCACGCGAAATCGCCTGTGAAAGAATAGATTCGCTAGATATACCGTCAGCATCAATGTGAGAGATGACAGTTGCCGATTTGCAAGAAAGAACCATTTCGGCAGCAGACCGTACATCCTTATCAAGACTCATTTAATGTATGATATGGGACCTACGCAGAAAAGGATGAGCACCTGTATGATGTGATCCAATTGAAATTCTATGCAAAAAGAACTCAATTAATATATAAAGAGATTTTTAAAACCCAAAGTGTTCCGAACCCCACTTGAAGCAGATGATAATATGAGATTTTGGGCAGATTCAAACCAGATAAAAAAGTATCGTGACGGGCAGATCATCTCCCCCGAAAGGATGAGGGTGATAGATTCAAATGCAATGGCCCTTGGAGTTAGTGATCTTCAACTTATGGAGAATGCCGGACATGCCCTCGTGAACGTCGTCCGTAGATATCATCCGGCCTCGATACTCATCCTTTGTGGTTCAGGTAATAACGGAGGAGACGGAATGGTTGCTGCACGGCTTCTTGCACATGAGACAGATGTCACAGTCATCTATCATAATAGTTCAACCATGTCCCTTGCATGCAAAACACAATTGTCTATTCTTGAAAACTGTGCAGTGAGACTTCTCCCAGTACGATGCAAGGACGATGTTCATTCCATAAAATACCTCTTCTCACAATCTACCCTGATACTAGATGCCCTATTGGGAACTGGTATGGCAGGAGATGTAAGAGAACCTCATAAGAGTTGTGTAATCCTCGCTAATGAAACAAAATTACCGATAATATCTGCGGATATGCCTACCCCGGGCATTATTCCCACAATAATATGTTCATTCCACAGAGCAAAGTCAGAAGGTGCAGAAAATGCTGACATAGGTATCCCAGTTCTTGCAGAGATCTGCACGGGACCCGGTGATTTGCTCATGATCCCGGACAGGAATCCTTCAGCACATAAAGGAATCGGAGGCTCGATCCTTGTCATAGGGGGAGGACCTTACCAGGGAGCACCATATCTTGCAGGTATGTCTGCACTCAGGGCAGGAGCAGACATCGTCCGTGTAGCATCACCCTCTCCTCTCCAATTCCCTGACCTAATTCACATACCAACCAAGAATGAACAGGTATCAGAAGATGACATTGATATTCTTGCCAACCTGTGTGAGAATTCTGATGTTGTCATCTGTGGAATGGGACTCGGACCTGATTCTCATGAAGTTGTCACTAAAATCGCACCTTTTTGCAAAAAAGCAGTATTTGATGCGGATGCCCTGCGTCTTCCCCTTCCGGTCGCAAAAGAGAGTTTATATACTCCGCATACTGGCGAATTTACACGAATTACCGGGATTAATCCAGGGACAGAGATTCATGCCCGGGCTGATGCAGTTAAAAAGGCATCAGATAACGGAACTATACTCCTGAAAGGAGAAACGGATATTATATCAGATGGAAACCGGATCCGATTTAACCGGACCGGAACACCTGCAATGACAACAGGCGGGACCGGGGACGTTCTTGCAGGCGTATGTGGGGCATTATTTGTTGTGCTTCCAGCATTTGATGCAGCATGCATCGGAGCTTATGCAACCGGATCTGCTGGAGAGCTCGTAACAAAGCAAACCGGTTACGGACTCACTGCTCAAGATATTATTCCTGCCATTCCTCAAATTCTCTACAGACATATTATAGAGAGGGACCCATGACGGAATTTACACATATTACAGATGATCGCGTCCGTATGGTTGATGTTTCATCAAAGAACGAAGTCAGCCGAGAAGCGGTAGCTTCGGGAACAATCATACTGCGTCCAGAGACACTAAAAGCAATTGCATCAGGATCTACCATAAAAGGGAATGTTCTCGCAACAGCACGGGTAGCAGCAACCCTTGCAATAAAGGACACGTTTAGAATTATCCCAATGTGCCACAATATTCCGGTCCATGGAATTGACATTAATTTTGAACAAGATGAAACATCCATTACAGCGCGTGTGAAGGTAGTCTCAAGCGGAAAGACAGGAGTTGAAATGGAGGCGCTTGTTGGGGTCAGCACAGCACTTCTAACCATATGGGATATGGTAAAATCTGCAGAAAAAGACGATAACGGACAGTACCCTGTCACTCTTATTAAAGAAATCCGGGTAGATGAGAAACGGAAGGGCCAGCACTAATAAAGGAACGGCAATAAATAGCAGTGGTTCCCATAAAGTAAGGAAGACGGGACAAGTCCCGTTTAGGAATGTAGCCTGATTACAGGCTGAACCTTGGAGATATTATGGCAAAATCGATGTATGCATACGTCAGAGATGCATGGAAAGTTCCGGCAAAGTCCGGAGTTCGTGCCCTCCTCTGGGAACGTATGCAGGTATGGCGCAGGGAGGGCAGCGTAGTGCGTGTCACCCGGCCAACAAGAATTGACCGGGCACGTTCACTCGGCTACAAAGCAAAACAGGGTATAGTTGTTGTACGAGTGAAAGTCCGCCGTGGCGGTCGAAGGGCGTCCCGGTACGTCAGAGCCCGTAGAACTGCTCGGATGGGTATCAATAAGCGCACCATGGGTAAGAGCATTCAGCGGATCGCAGAAGAGCGGGCCAGCAGAAAATACCCGAACATGGAAGCATTGAACTCATACTGGGTTGGTGAAGACGGAAAACAGAAGTGGTATGAGGTCATTTTAGTTGATCCACATCACCCGTCGGTCATCAATGATTCTAATCTCAACTGGATCAGCCAGACCGGGCACCGTGGCCGTGCAGAACGTGGAAAAACCAGTGCTGGTATGAAAGGCCGTGGAATGGGCAAGCGTGGAATTGGTACCGAAAAGTGCCGCCCCAGCGTCAGGTCCAATGCCAACAGGGCCAAATAACTTTTTTTAATGCAGTATATCGACGGCTGTGTTTTCTTATTTCAATCAGGTTCCTGTTCTATCAATCGTGCGATCAGCGAATTGAAAGAACTTGGATACAACGGGATGGTTGCCTGCGGTATAAACCAAAATCAAATACCTAAAGATAATTTTCAGATAATTCCAGCCCGGTATATCAAAGGGGCTAATCTTAAAAAAATCCAGAGAGATGCCCAGGACCCTATAGGAAAAGATCAATACTGCATGGCCCAGGCAGGAGAAAACGGGTTAAATCGCTCTCTCTTAACCCTTTCCGGGGTTCACACCCTATGTGATCTCCATATTGCCCCAAAAAATGCATTTGACCGATATTGTGCACAACTTGCCGCTGAAAGAAATATTGCAGTAGATATCAGGGTCAGACCACTCTGGGAACTGAGAGGAGTATCAAGACAGAGGGTGATTCGAGCTTATGAAGAAATCCTTCTATTGCAGAACAGGTATGAATTTCCCCTCACTATCTCAACCGGCGCCCTAACACCTTATGATATGAGGAGTGTCAGAGCCGTAAAGGTCCTTCTTGCAGAGATCGGGATGGACATGGATCTTATCAACAGGTCATTTTCATCTGTTCCCAGCCTTCTAATAAAAAATAAATCAGTTCAGGAGATTTTTGAATGAGGCTCAGACCCTCAATGCGGGAGAATTATCGGTATATTCTCACAAGAGTTGTATCAAAAGAGCAAATTGATGCAAAAGATATCTACCTATCAATCTCTGATTCATTTATTTCACTTTTTGGAGAAGTTCAGGCATCATATGCCTGGGTTGCGGTCATGGAGTACTCACAGCCATATACTATTATCAGGTTCAGAAGAGGATATGAACAGAAAGTTGAGACTGCAATGGCTGCCGTTACCAATGTAAAAGGAATAGCAGCAGTTCTGCACCCGCTGAAAACATCAGGTACTATCAAAACAATCAGAGAAGAGATCTCAAAGGGAGAGAATTCGTACAGATCGTGCAGAGTTAAGTATCATGACGAATGGTTTTCTGTAAGAATTTTACCACAGGGATGGATCGATTTGAAAGAGAAGGGAATTAATCCTAATATACCCCTCTATATAACAGAAGAGGATATCGAGGACCTGCACTATGATGAATAATAACCAAGCTGCATATGATCGTGCGATAACCGTCTTCAGTCCTGACGGACGACTTTATCAAGTTGAATACGCCCGTGAAGCGGTCAAAAGAGGAACCACTGCTGTAGGAATTAAATGCCAAGATGGAGTGGTTCTGATCGTTGACAAACGAATCAACTCCCGCCTTCTTGAAGCAAACTCGATTGAGAAGATCTTCAAGATTGATGAGCACATCGGAGTTGCTTCTTCAGGACTTGTAGGTGATGCACGAGCTCTGGTAGACAGAGCACGAGTCGAGGCACAGATAAACCGTATCTCATATGACGAACCCATTGATGTCGAGACGCTATCAAAGAAACTCGGGGATCATATGCAGACATATACCCAGTTTGGTGGAGCCAGACCATATGGGACAGCTCTATTAATTACGGGTATATCTGATGGTGAGTTCAGACTTTTCGAAACTGACCCCAGCGGCACACTTCTGGAGTACAAAGCAACAGGGATAGGTACCGGAAGACCGGCTGTAATGAAACTCTTTGAAGAAGAGTATACGTACGAGTGTTCGCTGGATGACGCAATAAAACTCGGACTAAAAGCACTCCATGAAGCTACAGAAGGGAAGTTTGATGTCTCTACTGTAGAAATCGGAGTTATTTCACGAAGTGAAGGCATCTTCAGAAAGATGACCCGCGAAGAAGTCGCAACATATATTGATCAGCCCGCCGCGTAAGCGGGGCAACAAGAGGGGATGAGAGGATGATACCACTAGATCATGCAGTGGTTGCCAGAATTGAAAGCCATGGAGAACGGTTTGAAATTCTGGTAGATCCAGATATCGCAGCAAAAATCCGCCAGGGAAATCAAATTGAGATAGAGGATGCAGTAGCAGCCCTCTACATATTCGAAAACGCATCGCAGGCAGAGAAAGCATCAGATGAATCTCTTAAGAAAGCATTCGGAACTACTTCTTTCCAAGAGATTGCTACTAAGATTATAACTAAGGGAGAGATTCACCTTACTGCTGAGCAGCGCAGGGCAATGATAGCAGAAAAACGCCGGCAAGTGATATTCTTCATAGCGCGAAATGCAATCAACCCACAAACGGGTCATCCACATCCCCCTCAGAGAATTGAAATGGCAATGGAAGAAGCCAAAGTAAACATCGATCCCTTCCGCAGTCTGGAAGAACTTGTAAAGGACACGATGAAACTGCTTCGACCACTCATACCAATAAAATTCGAGGAGGTCAAGGTTGCGGTCCATATTCCCGCTGATTATGCACCCCGTGCATATGGTGAAATTCAGTCTTCTGCTTCAATAGAGCAACAAGAATGGCAGAAAGATGGTTCGTGGATCTGTGTTGTAACTATCCCAGCAGGAATACAGAACGAATTCTATGATCTCATCAACAAGATTAGTCGTGGAGAAGCAGAGACCAAACTTATCAAGTAACTATAAGTGGATTCAGAACATATAACAAAGGACATTCGATAGAGGTATCTTGTATGGGTAGTGTCAAGACAAAGGCCAAAGGAAGGGTTTCCGGATCAACAGGTCGCTTTGGCCCACGATATGGTAGATTTATCCGCAAACGTGTTCGTGAAATTGAAGTAATCTCAAAAGCTACTCACACATGTCCACGGTGCGACAATATTTCTGTCCGGAGAGTCGGAACAGGGATCTGGGAATGTAAAAAGTGCCAGTTTAAATATGCTGGTGGCGCATACGTCCCGGTTACTCCAAACCTGAAAATTGCACTCCGCGCAATTGAACGTACAGTAAAGGAGGGATAAACCTACCATGCCAGGCTCATATAAATGTGCCCGGTGCAAACAGAAGGTGGAGATCGATATAAATGTCCGCTGTCCATTTTGTGGGCATCGGATACTCTTCAAAGAACGAGGAGCAGCGATCAAAGAACTGAAAGCCCGATGACTCTGGTAACCACATCACGCCGTTCAACCACTGAAAGCAGAGGTGTGGCAAAGGATCTCGCATTTGCTTTAGGGGCAAGGTATGTCGCCCGTGGTAAACGAGGTATTCGGGAATTTTTAGATACGGAATCATCTTTTTTCATCATCTCATATGACGAGAAAGGCCTCATGTTACGTTGGTACTACAACGGTTCTCCTGAACTTGAACGTAAAATTACTACATATGAATGTAGAACACGTGAAGGAGTGTTAACCAGAGGAATAATAACGTCAGATAAGGGACTATATGAAAGACTAAACCCATTATTTCCGGTTTTTATTCAGGATGATGAAATTCCAGTTCTTATTATCGATGGCCCACAACGTCGTCAGAGTTTTTTGAAACTGGGAAAGACGGATTAGAATATCATGCATTCTGCATTATTCAGGATAGAGACAGATTCTGCATTAATTATATGCGAATCTGTTGCTCCTGAAGAAGAGGATGAAAAAAATGGACTTCGATCTCAGGGACAATGCCGGATGATATCTCATGAATGCCTGGAGATATCAATTTCTGCCGCAGACCTTCCTGCACTCCGTGCATCATTAAACTCATGGCTTCGTCTTATACAGGTTGCATCCGAGATGATTGATAGCACTCAAATCAGAGCAGGTATAATGATAGAGGGAACCTCATTATGAATTCAATTCCACCCAAGGTGCAAAATCAGATAAATATGCTGCAACAATTGCAGCAACAATTACAGACTGTAGTAAACCAAAAAAACCAGTACGAACTTGCTGCTCAAGAGGCAAGAAGAGCGAAGGAAGAACTAGGTGATGCTCCTGAGGGGGCCGCAGTTTACATGACAGTTGGAACTATTGTAATTGAAAAACCGCGCGAGCAGGTACTGGAAAAACTGAATGAGAAAGTGGAAACATTCGAAGTCAGAATCAAGTCCATCGAGCGTCAGGAAAAAGCACTTCAAGAGAAATTTGAAAAACTTCAGGCACAGGTTAGACAGGTCCTCGACGGGGGAAGCACCCCGGAAGCTGCCTGACATCCCTGATAATCCTCTATCTCATTATTGCGTGGGAGTATCCGAGCCAGGTCAAAGGAGTAGGATTTAGGGTCCTATCGCGCAGGCGTTCGGGGGTTCGAATCCCTCCTCCCACATTTTTTCCCGAAATAAAAAATGCCTCATCAAAATAACGGTGATACTACCATTATCTTTTTTATCTTGTTTATTGCTCAATTCATTGAATAAAAACAAGATCAATAACTATACTTTTTTATTGTCACATAATATAATAACTGAAAGGATATATTATGGAAGATATCCATTCTGGATGGGGGTTAAGTTATGGATTCGGAAAAGGGGAGATGGGGAAATCCCCTAATATTACCAGACTATAAAAGATTACTACTCCTTTTTTGGGTAATAATAATTGGAGTTACATCTCTTTCAACAGCAGGGATTCCACCATTGAGTGGCAATATAACAACAGATACTTCACTGGCTGTAAAAATTGTTGATGTTTCTGCAACAATAGATGTGAGCCAAATCGGTGATATTCCGCTGGGTCAGATACCTGATGAACGAATTTCGATCTCCACATCAGTGGTAAATACCGAAGCCAATGTGCTATCCGGGCTGCGGATCAAAACATTCCTGGTGAAAGAGGGACGAGAGGATACTATTAGCACCCAGTTGGGAAGCGATTTCAGGAATGTTGAATTAAAACCTGGGGAGGTGAAAGTTTTCACTAATAACTATATGGTATCAAAAAGCCTCAAACCAGGTAATTACAAGGTGATGATTCGAATTGATTCAGATGAAAAAGGGAGTAATTCATTTGTCCAATACATCAGTGATCATCCAGTAAAAATCGGAGCATATGCAGAGGCAGGAGGATCTGTACCAATATACTCTCCCAGTACAATTGATAATTCGGGATCATACCTGCTGATGAGGGACATCCAGGTTGGGGATCGGAATGCTGGAATAAAAATTGCCAGTTCAGACGTGACAATTGATGGAGGAGGACACATAATACAGGGAATTTCCACCGGGTTTACTTCAGCAATATATGCAGACGGAGGTAACACAATTAAAAATATTAATATCAGAAACTGTGTGCTTGACGGAGTTGATTTCGGGATCTGGTTTTATCGTATTGAGGGCGGATCCATTGTAAATTGTACATTTAAAAATTGTAAGAATATCGGCATACGTCTGGATCAATCACGTTCCATGTCAATTTCGGATAATATCCTTGAAAATAATGTAATGGGTATCGGGGCATTCCAGTCAGTGGGTAATAAAATCTTTAATAATTACCTGAAAAATCAGTTCAACGCTGCTGCCAACGATGATCAACGTAACTTCTGGAATAGTGAAAAGCAGGCAGGGACCAACATCGCAGGCGGTAGTAGTAAGGGAGGTAATGTGTGGCTAGATTTAAATGGAACCGGATATTCTGCTTCGAGCCCGGATCAGAACCATGATGGAATTATCGATGTGCCTTACACAATCAACGCAAATAATATCGATTATTACCCCATATCTATCAATCAGAATGTTACAGCCCAACCATCCGTTACACAAACACCCAATATTTCAGATATTCAGACAGAACCTGAGATAAATATATCAAACAATCTCTCTATTTCAACAACAGATATTGCAGATAACCAATCAAATACCCAAAAAGAAGAACCGATAACCAATTCTTCCCAACCAAATATAAAAGAAACAGAGAAAAAAGAACCGAATAGTGCATATTTTGCAGAGTTGGTTTTAAGCAATCTGAATGCTACTGATAGTGTTTGTAGGACATCGGGTCTTCCTGTAACTTGTTTGGTAGAAAACATTGGAGATCTAGGGGCCAAATACTTCTCAGTTCATTACTACCTGTCTGACGACCAGGTAATTACCGGTACAGATAAAGAACTCGGATACCACATGATTGAAAATCTTAACCCTCACGACAAACGAGAGCTTACTGATACCCTCCAGATACCTGCTGGAACACCTGCAAAGATGTACTTTATCGGTGCAATAGCGGACCCATCCAATAACATCTACGAAAAGGATAAGATAAACAATACAGTGCTCCTCAACCACCGGGTACAGATCAGAGATTGTTAAATTGTGACAATTCTCTCCAGAATATACCCGTGTCTATTTTTATCTATCAGTTCTGTATGATACAAGGTTAAAATGAATTCAAATTCCTATTTTACACAAAAATGAGCACTAACTAATTCTTTGAGATTTAACATTTTTGTTGAATTCACTATCCTCATCGATGAAACAGTATAACGATGACTTTTGAGTGAATGTCGTGAAACGAGATATTACAAACGAGAATAACTGAAATAAAAAAGGGTTAGAGGCTGTTCTTCCCAGTTGCTGGCTGCTGAGAAGAGGAAGACTGACTTTTTCCTGATGCATCAACAGGAACCTGAACTGTCTGGTTTTGTTGTTGCTGAAGGTTCTTTACCATCTCTTCGACTTCTTTTGCAGGAGTAAGGTTTACCAGAGTGATATCGAAGGTGAGGGTCTGCCCAGCAAGCTGACTATTCAGATCAAAGGTAACATTCGTTGAATTCATTGCGATGATCTTTGCCGGGAAGTATGCCTGACCATTGAACAGAGTTACTGTGTCACCAATGGTAATATTTCCCTTCTCCTCTTTCGGAATGAAATCAATTGGCATTGATTTAATCAGGGATGGATCATACTGACCATATGCCTCTTCAGGACTCAGGGTGAACTTTTTGTTCTGACCGGTCTTCATACCCTTAATCTGGTTCTCAAATCCGACAATAGCAGTACCTTCTCCAATGATAAACTGGAATGGGCCGCGGTCTTTGGAACTGTCAAATACAGATCCATTAGCAAGAGTTCCTGTGTATTCTATCTCAACAAGGTCTCCATTCTGAACACCTTCTCCAGGAGCTGCAGACTGGACTGCCTGTGATGGCTGTGCTGATTGGGATGCTGTTGCTGGTGATTTTGTTGCATCTTTGCTGGTACACCCGGCTGCCAGCAGGGCAAGGGCGAGAAGAACGACGCAGACAACTGTGAGATATCTATGTCTGCGGGGAATGATCTGAGATCTGTCCATACTCAGCTATAGCACAGGTTTGGTCAAATAGTATTCCCTCCTAGTCATTCAGATCTTCCTCCCTGAATCAGCCATCTGAATAATTATCGAATGAACCGGGCAAACTAGTGGGATCTCTGCCGGGATCAAGAAGCAGTTCAGCAGGAAGCCCCACCAGTGCGACTGCTGCAAGAGCGCCGATTATACCCTCGCCACCAGATAACATAACCGAAAAAGATTCAGCTATACTTTTGGCAGTTGAATAGGACACTACCTCACGCCGGGCGGTAAGACCGAATAACCTTAATTTATCATTGATCTTAAGCCCGGACCGGATCGCTACACCCCAGGAAGGGGAGACACTCTCATCGCTTACAAACCTGATAGTTTCAGAGAGAATCTGTTCGACCATGCCTGAATCAACAGCCAGTTCAATGGCACTGCATGAATTGCCTGCTGTTTTTCTGCGAACATCAGGAAATAGCATCATTACATGGTGAGTTATTGGAAACACTCCGGAGAACCCGCCAAGATGTTGCAGGAGGGCAATTGCCAGTGCAAATGTTGCACCACCACCCTGGGAATCTGTGTCATCAATTCCAATAGTCAGATGTGATAGTGCCTTTGTGCGAATAATTCCTTTAGTACATGAACCATCCTTACTTGTTTCCACGCCGAGAACACCCCGGGCAAGACCCATCATACCTGATAGAGAGAATGCAGGACCACCTACTGATTTTATTCGTTGGATGACCTGATCATTTTCCAGATACACACCAGTCACTGCCACTGCTGAGTGAGGATAGAGTCCAACTGTGGCTTCATTCTCTCCAAGATGGATAAACTCACGAAGAAGAGTACCGTCTCTGACTATAGAGATCCGGTTTTTGCTACCAAGTTCATGATGATAACCACAGAAACCTGCACATGCACTGCTCATACATTCATGTACGATCTCAACGAGATCTCCATCAACTGAGGTAAAAATTCGTTTGCATGCACTTTTTGGAAGGGCGCTCGTTGCTGCATACTGGGCGGGAGTCCGACCTCTTGGAGGTTGGAGGACGACAACACACCCTTCTTCACTCAGACGAAGAACCCAGTCCTGCACGGTACTGCGTGGAACCCCAGTCTCCTGCTGAATCTCCTGAACAGTAAAAAACCCTTTTTCAAGGGTCAGCCTACGCATGAGCTGGAGATACGTCCGACGTCGCTCAATTACCCCCTGCATCCATATCCCTGATTGAGAGAATATCACCTATCACAGCACTAGCAGTTTCAAGTGATCCTGCCCCTTTCCCTACAAACAGAAGATCACCCGCGAGATCTGTCCTGACAATTATTGCATTAAGCGAACCCTGAACAACAAGGGGATGTTCTTTAGGAATTATCCGGGGACAGAGCCGGTATACATTATCTTCAGGTATTATCTCTCCGATAAGTCTGATCGTGGCATCCTGCTGCTCGGCAAGCCGTAGTGCTTCTTCAGTCAGAAGATCAATCCCTGTCACATCAACATCATCCAGACTGACATTCTTCTTCCAAATGGTATTTGCAAGGATTACAAGTTTGATCGCTGCATCAATACCTTTCACATCATACGTTGGATCAGCCTCGGCATATCCAAGTGTACGAGCTTCATCGAGAGCCTGCTTGTACGTGAGTTTCTCTTCAGCCATCCTGGTGAGGATGTAATTGCATGTACCATTCAGAACACCATACAGGGATTGAATCTCATTTCCCCCGAGATTATGCATGAGTGTTTGAAGAATGGGAATTGCTCCCGCTACTGTTGCTTCAAACCTGAACTGGACATTGTTCTTTAGTGCAAGTGTGAAGAGTTCATGATAATGAAGGGCAACCGGACCCTTATTGGAAGTGACCACATGACAGCCCCTCTTCAATGCTTCCTTGATATATGATGTCGCAGGTTCTCCTTTCCTTGCATCGGTTGGGGTGATTTCTACGAGAATGTCATATGGTGCAGTCTGAACAATTGCTTCTGCATTGATGCTTGTATCGCCGCAAATACCGATTTTTTCTTTCCTGTCGAGGAGTTCCTTAAGGTTCAGGCCATTAGGATCGATACAACCGGACCGTGAATCGGCTACTGCTGTTATAATCAGGCCAAGGTTTTTTTCGGCAACCGCATGGATGATACCGCGTCCCACTGCACCAACACCAAGTAACGCTAGGCGAACAACCATTTCAGATCTCCAGTGGTTCAATCAGAAGGAATTCTTTCTGTTTTGCCACCTGCCTGAGTATATGAAGAGCCTGTTGCATATGCTCACGGGTCAGAGATTTGATAACAAATTGAGCAGACGTTCGCTCATTAATCGCAGGCATCGCCAGACTCATGTAGGTTACCTCGGCAAATCCTGTCTTATCGATACGATCTATAGTATCACCCAGATCTGTATGAACAAGATGACCAATCAGAATGACACTCTGACGGTAACTCATCCTCTCTTCTCCAAGCCGGAGGACATTGATTCCTCTTTCTCGCAGCCTCACAATCAATCCATCAAGGAGTTCAGGAGGTATCTCGATTACCACCTCTACACTCAAAACATCCTTGCCTGAAGTATGTTCATGCTCATGGATGACAGTTTTAATATTACCACCCATATCTGAGATCGGCATAAGGGCAGCAACAAGTTGCCCTGGAGAATCATGGAGCTCAAGTTTCATCGATACCTGCACGAGTTACCCTCCATCATAAAGATACAGACCTTATCATACGTCTGTCAGATCACCTTAAAAGTTGGATGACTGGTTGAAAAGCCTTATCTTAAAAGGTATGTCTGAATTGATAAAAAAGAAGAGACAGTCATTAGATCAATGATCAGTCATGATGACCATGACGTCATACCCATCGCCCAGGGTATTGTTCGTGACAATCGTTGAAACTTTTAAATTTTTATAATTGTTCGTTTTTGGAGAAGTTTCACTTGAGTTGTTTAGGTGAATATATGACGAGCCAGATACATCATTACCTGAAGTTTTTATAACACCGCTTCCAACATCAATCGCAACATCAGGACCTGTAGAAGTATTGGTACCGGTCTTTGTATATGCCAGATGAGATGATTCATAAACTCCAGGAATCAGATCAAAGAGAGCTGAACCACCGCTTTTTACATTGGATCCATCACTAAGGGTAATATCAAAGGAGACATCCCGATCAGCAGTAACATATGCCTCCATCGTTTCGTTTTGATACCCTTCCTTACTTAAGTTTACGATATAAGGACCTTCCTTAAGTCCAGCCACTTTATTAGGAGTTACACCACGGAGGGTATTATTAATATAAATATCAGCACCTTCTGGGTTTGTAGATATCATGATATTACCAGTACCACCTTTCCGGATCTGGGGATGGTCAGTACCAATTCCCCGGGCACCAATAACCTGACTCATACATGGAGCATAATCATCTGTACCAATAAACTGGACACGAAGATATTCAGGAGGTGAACCTATTGATCGTAAAAATTCATATCTTCCATTTCTATCGGTCACGACCATATCTATAGCAGAATAACTGTCATTATCATCTCTGTTTTTTTCCGAGGAGTCAAGGAGAATACGTTTGTTTCCGAGGATTTCTCCTCCTACAGAAGTCAGGGTCCCAGAAATTCGAAATGACTGGTTTATTGTTGGATCAACAGGAAGCGCATTTATAGTCAGAGAAGTAGGTATCTTCTCCGAAGCGAGCCCTGCTATTGCGCCAACCGAAGATGTGAGAAGAACCAGACAGATTAGCAGAGAATATCTGATTAAGGTGTAAAGGGGTTTTGAACCGAAGAGCGACATGAATATTAGATATTTTGGTTTATACAGGCATGAAGATATCTTTTCGAAGGTTCCATCTTAACAGTTAAGAAATAAAAAGAGAAAAAGAGTGGATTTCAGGGATTTTATTGTTTAAGAGTAATAGTTAGGGATGCATCAAATTTTGGACTTATGTATACATCCTGAGTTTCATTTCGGTACCCTGTCTTTGACAACGTTACATTATGAGTGCCTTCTGAAAGACCGCCTGCATGATATGGAGAGACACCACGCAGAATATCATCAATATAGACATCTGCTCCCGCCGGGGTCGAGTAGATCATAACAGTGCCAACCTTTCCGGTTACTACCTGTGGATGATCAGTTCCAGCTCCCCTTGCACTAATGACTTTGCTCACGATTGGGGCAAAATTATCATTTCCTAAAAATTTTGCTTGCAAAAACTCTGGAGGAGTATCAACAGGGCGGAAAAAATCGTATTTCCCCTCTGCATCGGTATCTTTGGTTCCTAATACTTTAAAACTCTCTGAATCGGATGCACTTTTCTCTGATGATTCAAGAGTGATGTGTTTATTCCCAAGAGGTTTCCCATCTGAAGACGACAGTATCCCCGAGACATGGAATGACTCATTCACTGACGGTTCTGCCGGTGATAGGCCGATTGTGAGGTTTGTCTGAGTTTTATCTGCAGTAACCACGGCAGTTACTGTAATCACACTCACAATGAGGATGAGACAGATAATTGTCCTGAGGCGGAGAGGATTTTGAACGTGAATTGATCGAACCCGTGACATACATACCGGGGTTGGATATCAGAAAAGATGAAGGTATCTGGTTCAACAGTGTAATCCCAAAACAACCTGATGTAAAGACTAACGACAATAAAAAAGGATGAAGATACCACGTATAATTAAAATGAAAATCCAGCCTTACTTTGCGTTGCTACAAACTCAGGATTGCCGTCATGATACTGCACAATCAGTTTTGCAAACTCTACCGATACTTCAAGGCCGTTGGCAGTGACGATTCTGTCCTTATATACTAATGGTTTATTCACGATGATCGCATCATCGATCATCATCTCCCTGACTGTCTGACCGGGAACTACCGTTGCTTCTTTCTTTTTCAGGAGCCCTGCCTTGGCAATTACAATAGGTGCATTGTCTATTCCGGCTACGACTTTCCCTTTGGTATTAAATATCCGCGCAAGTTCATGGAGGTGGGTATTGTTCCATAGATGAACCATCGTCCCCGGCCCCCCGATGATCATCAAGGCATAGTACTCATCCACACCTTTCAGAAGAACATCTTCAAAAGTCCGGTTTACTTTTGCTTTCTTGCCAAGAACACCCATTACTACTCCGACATGGGTTGAAACAAGTTCAAATTTTACCCCTGCTTCCTGAAACACCTGCACAGGCTGGAGGAGTTCTTCGTCCCTGAACTTCTCAGGAGGGATTGCGATGAGTACCTTCATGTTAGTAACCATTTTTTCAGCAGAATTATTAACAGTATTGATATAAGACAGGTAATTAGAACGAACCTATCAAATTCCTACAAAACCCTTAATTATTAATGTCAAATTTAAATATCGTAATAATAGGACCTGAAGATTTCGGAAAGGAGATTGGAAAGAAAGGAACATCAACAGATATCACGTTCTATAACCTTAAGAAAGGTGAAGCAACCCTCACACTTATAGAGCCGTCCCGGTATCCAGAAAAGTTGTCATCACTCTTTTACGCAGTCTCGCTTGCTGATGTAGCAGTTGTTGTCATCGATAAAGTAACTGCCCAGCTCGGTGAATGTATTCTTGAACTGAACTGTGCCCATCTATCACGTGGATATCTGATTCTCAGGAATTACCTCGATGCGGCACAGATATCTCCTCTTATCAAAGGAACTGTCCTTGAACAATACAAGGTACTTCCTGATGATCTAAATGTCCTTCGTGAAACACTTCTGGATGATGCTGCTGCACTTCCAGCAATTAAGACGGATTCTCCTGGAATAATCCCTATCGACCACCATTTCAACGTGAAAGGGATCGGGACCGTAATACTTGGCTGTGTACAGGATGGCACGGTGCACAAACACGATCAGGTGACGATTCATCCGCTCGGTAAATCTATCCAGATTCGCTCTATACAAAAACACGATGACGATGTGAATGAGGCCCATGCAGGAGACCGGGTCGGGCTTGCTCTCAAGGGGATTGAATCTGATGATCTTGACCGGGGATATGTGCTTACTGCATCATCAGGTATTCAGAGTAAATGCGAAATTACCGGGACAGCGAAGATCATTCAGTACTGGCCTGAACCGCTCAAGGAGCAGATGGTTCTCTACGCAGGCCACTGGATGCAGTTTCTGCCCTGCCGGGTTCAGAAGGTTGCTGCCGGAGGAGACTGGAGGTCAGCAGAGATAACCCTCTCATTTGAGAAAGAACTCATCTTTAAATCAGGATCAGTTATTATCCTTCATTATCTGGAAGGAGAAAAACTCAGAATTGTGGGAACCCTCGAGCTTGCTTAATACGAGCCCATGATACCGGTCATGAGAGGACAACAGGAGAGAACCCATCTCCCACAGCCTGATTTTCTTCCTGTTTCCCGGGATGAACTTGAGAGTATCGGGATTGATCATCCTGATATCATCCTCGTTTCAGGAGATGCATACCTTGATCACCCTGCATCTGCGACCGCCCTTCTGGGAAGATCACTCTGGGATGCCGGATACACAGTGGGAGTTATCTCTCAGCCAGATATCAGAAATCAAGAGTCATTCACTACATTGGGTCCACCACGCCTCTTTTTTTCAGTATCAAGCGGATCGATGGATTCGATGGTGGCCCATTACACACCGGCACGGAAACGCCGGCGTGAGGATGCTTTTTCTCCTGGAGGCCGCCTGTTAAGACCTGACCGTGCAACCCTCGTGTATGCTGATCTGATACACAGGATCTATCCAAGCTCACCTCTTGTTCTTGGAGGAGTTGAGGCATCCCTGCGAAGATTTGCTCATTATGATTACTGGTCAGACAAGATTCGCCAGTCCCTCTTTGCAGATGCACCAGCCGACCTCCTGGTCTTCGGGATGGGTGAACAACAACTCATAACCCTTTCCGATGATCTCGAAAGCGGCAAAGATATAAAGACAATTCATGACCTTCCCGGTACCTGCTGGAAGATCGCCCCAAAGAAGTGGGAAGAGAAGAAGGAAGAGATAAACCAGGAAATTCTTGAGATTCCCTCATTCACTGATGTCAGTTCAAACCCCCTCCTGTATGCACAAAGCCATATTCAGATATTGAATGAACAAAACCCATACCAGGGAAAGATAATACTACAGCGTCACCCTAAAACCTTCATTATCCAGAACAGGCCTGCACTCCCTCTCTCTTCGGAGCGGCTTGATCAGATCTATGATCTCCCATACAAACGGAGGGCACATCCATCATACCAGGATCCGATTCCTGCACTCGAATCGATCAGGTTTTCAATAACTTCTCACAGGGGTTGTTATGGGAACTGTTCATTCTGTGCTCTCGCCATGCACCAGGGGAGAATTATCCAGAGCAGGAGTAGGGAGTCAGTACTCAGAGAAGTATGCCGGATTGCAGATATGAAAGAATTCAGAGGAACGATCTCTGATATCGGCGGACCAAGTGCAAACATGTACGGTGACTGGTGTGAACGGTGGAGTTCACAGGGGGCTTGTTCTGATCGTGAATGTACTACTTGCCAGGCCCGGAGATCTGGGATCTCCCAGTACCTTTCTCTTCTTCGGGAAGCCCGGGAGGTTCCCGGGGTTAAACATGTCTTCATCGGTTCCGGCCTAAGATACGACCTGATCCCTGACGAACCGGACATCATGCAACAGATATGCTCCCATGTTTCAGGACAACTGAAGATTGCCCCTGAACATATCAGCCACGATGTAACCATTCTGATGAACAAGCCAGACCTTAACGTGTTTGATTCATTCAGAAAAAAGTTTGAAGAGGCACAAAAAGGGAGAGATTCACGGCAGTATATTATCCCATATCTGATGGCAGGTCACCCGGGATGCACTGTCACGGATATGATCAAACTTGTAGAATATCTCCGTGACCATCATCTTTATACAGAACAAGTACAGGACTTCACTCCCACACCCATGACAACCTCGACATGTATGTATGCAACAGGCATCGATCCAAGGACAGGAAAAAAAGTGCATGTGCCAAAGGGGGAGGAAAAGAGGATCCAGCGGGCGTTTTTATCCTGGCGTGATCCTGCCGGATATGACCTTGTCAAAACAGGACTCAGGCAGGAGAGACGTGAAGACCTTATAGGAAACGGACCCGACTGTCTCATCAGAAGAAACAGCAATCCAAAAGAGCATACATCAGAAAAACTCGATGTCATAAGACCGAAAGGAAAGAGTATCGGGAAAATGACGGCCCACAGCCTCCGCCATAACGATCATTGATCTTCTCCCGGAATCTTCATCGCACATGCAGTACACTCCTCAATACTTTCTGCATAGGTTCGGTATGCATCAGCGAGAACAGTTGACTGTGATGTGAGACCAGCGATAAGGATGGCTTCGAGAATCTCATCTTTTGTTGCCCCCTTCCTGATAGCTGCCTGTACGTGATAATCGGTACAATGGTTGCACCGGAGTGCGGAAGAGACGGCTATACTAATAAGTTCTACGTACTTCGGCTCAAGAGTGCTTGTCTTGAGAACTGATGTTTTGTAGAGAAGATGAGAGACCAGAACTTCTGGCCGTTCAGCCATACGTTCAAATATTAAAGGGACCCTCCCATTTTCTGCAAGAATGGCATCCATCCAGGACTGGGCAGTCTCCGCTGCCCCTGACTCGAGAACACTTTTAATGATCTGTTCGTATCCTTCAGTTGGTTTTCCCATCTGTGACTCCATCCCCGGTGCTCACCGGCAGATAGTGAAGTATCTGTGAACCAGATATCTGAAGGTATGGAAACTGAAAGATCTCAGCACAATAACTTCAAATAGAGTAAATTAAGCTCTTGTATACGATGAATCGATATCAGATTATTCTCATAGTAGGAGTACTTGCAGGGTTACTACTCGTTGCAGGATGCACAGAACAGGCAACTCCCAAATCAGGGCAGACCCTGCCACCGACATCTGCGCCCACATCAATCGCAACACCACTACCGGCCACTCAGGCTCCAGTTACCCAGACACCAGCTCCTACCCTCTTCGACAGCCAGGTTATGGAGCCACCAGCAGACCTGGGGGTGTCTGTATCGGTTCAGAAAGACCCGGTGTATTCCAACATTACCACAACCTTTGACGGGGGAAGAGGTCAGACACTCGTACAGTCAATTCAGGCCAGAATCACTTTGAGTGACGGCAGAGTCATCGAACAGGATCTCGGGAAACAGAAAGGTGATGAGATCACAACGGCCGGAACGAAAGGTGCTGACCGGGTCCAGGTTGTCGTCAAATACATGAACGGTGATTCATATCTTATTCTTGATAAGAAGATAGAACTTGGACGGGCGGGCCTTGCTACTGCAACACCAACGAAAGTTGCCACAGTAACAACCAGCAGCGAACAGGGACTGTACGAAGGTCCTGTCACTCAGCCACCCAACAGTCTGTCTGTCACTGTTGATGTAAACAAGGAACCGATATACCGGGTAATAACCGGTACATTCAGAGGAGGCCACGGGCAATCCCTGATCAGTTCTATTGACATGAGGGCCAAACTGGGCAATGGAGAACTGGTAACCAGGCAGATTGCAAACAACATCGGTGCAATTGGAGAGATCCAGGGATCAGACGGGACCGATCATGTCCAGGTGATCGTCTCATTCAAAAACGGTGAAACATACAAGATCTATGAGAAGACATTCGGGCCAAGAGGGTAAGAGGCAGGTCCCTCTTAACCAAAAGATCATTTTCTTTTTATCTGAATAACAAAAGCACACAACAATCCGAGAATCACCAATGCCGGGGTAAATCCTGCTTCTGGTGTAGGTGTAGGGGTTGGAGTGGGTTCAGGAGTTGTTAGTACCGGTGTCGGAGTTGCAGTGGGTATTGGCTGCAGATATATGGAAACAGGTACTCGCTGTCCAGCAGACAAGATAACCTGGCTTTGTGCATTCTGATACCCGGGGAGATTAAATCCGATGAGGTACGAGCCCTGCTCAAGGTCGGCTGCTGTAACCGGGGTGATCCCATATGACATTCCATTAATAGAAACTGCCGCCCCTGCAGGATTTGATGAGATATCAAGTGTTCCGGTTGTTATTGTATCAAGAGTGATCCGTACTTTGTTTTCAAGGTTCGGGGTGACATATACCTGCTGAACTAAATCTTTGTAACCTGGCATGGTCACCCTAATCGTCCTGCTGCCTGAGTTAATGGTCCTGATGGACATGATTCCTGACTGATCAACGACCCCTGCCGATACGTTATCAATGCTCACAGTTGATCCAGGGGGGCTCACTGCAAGAGAAAGAGAGCCAGTGAGGTTTAACGGAACTACCTGAAGAGTTCCTCGTAAAACCATGGTCTCCCCTGCTTTAGGACCTTTCACCAGCGTTTCATGATATGTAGAATAGCCCCCAGCCTCTATACGAAGTTCGCGGGTCACTGGTTTCTCATAGACATCAACGGGGATCTTCAATGAGCCTTCCCTGATTGTTCCAACAGTCTGGTTATCAAGAAATACCGTGGCACCTTCGACATTAGATCTGAACTCAAAAAAACCGCTTCCAATAGGGCCAGGGGGAACCTGATTATTTACTCCATTTTGAGGAGATATTGCCCCCGGAGTGTCTGCAACACAGATGCCGCATGAGATCAGTACGATTATTATTATAAGAATTTTACCATAATAAAAACTCATAAGTCCACCATTATTCAGATATTCTGACCAGCAGGGTGATGGATATCATGTGCCGCCAGTAAGAAGATCTGAGGGAACAATAGGGTAAAACTCTTTGCTATTGATAACCCACCCAACCAAAGAAAGAAATAATAAGGAGAGGCTTCAGGGTTTCTGTTTTCTGAAAGCCCAAACTCCGATCAAAACACAGCAGAGAACAAGTACAACAACCAATATGAAAACCCCATATAATATAGAACCATTTTCCTGGGGTTCTACAACTTCAGGTGATGGCGTGACATCAGGGCAGGTTGGTGTCGGAGTTGGAGGAAGTGAAACTAATACAGCATCAACCTGGTTTTGTTCAGCACCTACAACTAATATCTCACTTCCCCAGTCCTGATATCCTTCCTTTGTGATCTTCAGAGTCATATTTCCAACAGGAACATGAGGGATAGTAAGAGGTGTGAAACCGGCATTGAGGTTATTCAGATATACCTCTGCACCTTCTGGCGTGGAATTAATATGAACATCCCCTGTAGTCGCAGGTTCAAGATTCACCCGGTATACAGTGACCGCATTTGAAGAGACATACTGTTGCTGGGTGATTGAAAGATTGCCCGGCCGTTTTACTGAGAACTCATACAGTCCGGCAGGGACAGTCTGAATCAGAAGATTACCAGAGTCAGGTGTTACCCCTTTCTTTACTCCATTAAGAAACAGTTCAGCACCTGCAAGTCTGCTCTCAAACGAGATGATTCCCATCCGTTCGTATCCGGTTTTATTTAGATTAACCAGAACGGTTACTGTTTTCTCAGGGACTAGGGCTGGGACCGGCCCGATATATGTTTGGTACCCCGTATACTCGATGATGAGATTTGAATACCGTGGAGTCGCCATCACATCTATGGGAATCGTGATGGCTCCATTCTGAATAAAACCCATGAAAACCTGATCCAGGTATACCCGCGCCCCATCGACCGGAACCTGAATCTGAATATACCCGACAGTGGCGAGATCAATTCCCCCATTTTCAGCACCTGTAACGATGCCGGAGGAGAAGAAGGCTGGCATAACCAGCAGAACAATTAGGACGAAATATCTGTTCACTACACATCAACCCTTCGTTAAGTGAGGATGGGTCTTCAGAAATCATAACATTTTGCGTGAATTACCTAGATGAGAACCAAGTGTGTACACCATGATGACCGACAGAATATCCTTACAATCCTCTACACTGAAGTCCAATTGCTGTTATTTGACGAGGAAGTGCAATTTGAATATAGCATCATATAATTTATTGGTGATCTTATAGTTCAGGAAAGTAAATTATTTTCAGTCCTCTTCCCACCGATGAGAGAGATTCTCACTAGCAGAGACCACATAGTGAGGAATTTCAGATATAATCACGAGCAGAATCCGGTGGTCACAATACGGACATTTCCCCTGTCGAAGCGATCGCATCTCGTTCATCTCATCAGCAGAAGATAGTGAACGATAATCCACCACTTCCGATGTATTTTGTGGGAGATTCATTAGAACTCCAGGGCTGAACTCATGATGACACTTCTGGCAGAATCCCCAGATGCCATACTGAATAATAATCCGGGAAAGCCCTTGTTCATTTAGGGCATGAATTACTGGATGATTACGATAAAAAATGAAAAATTTCTTGATTGCAACAGGCAGGCCCGCATATATCTTCAGCGAGTTAATCTCGGTGCCGGTCCTGTATCCGCCAGGAATATGAAAGATATCACCGCAATCCTGGCACATAGGTTGGGAACCCATAATTGGATGCACCTCACGAACCGGGACTGTATTAATAATGTCACAAACTGGACAAGGGAAAACCAAAAGACCATTTCTATTTTTTACATCAGTTGTAACTTTGTTCAGAGGTATCCTGATCTTCTTCGGTTGGCATTCAGGGATTTTAGCACCAGGAGGAGATTCTATTTCAGATTGATCAGATATATGGCCACAATCCCGTGCTTGATGAGAAACTTTAAACCTGTTGAATATACCCATTGAATCACACCTGACAATAGGGAGTAGTTAGAATACAAGATAATAAGTGTTGCCTAATGTTCGGCATTTATCCAGAAAGACCAGGAGTGATTAGAGCGGTCAGATTCTTTATTCACATATATGTTCAAATAAGTACTGATGATTCGAACAGTAGCAATTCTCCTTTGTACAGTTATGCTCTTTACTGTAGCCACTGCTGATGAGACAAATAATACATCCAATTCAACCACTTCTGGAATCTCCAATCTGACTAATATCATGACTGCAAACCAGAACACCACCAATCAGGCGAGTGTCCAGGCAACACCAACTGCTACAGTAAAACCCGTGTATAAAGAGAGTGTCGGAAGTGTGTATGAAGCAGATTACCAGGAACCACAGCCAATGACATTCACCAGTTACCCCACATGCTGATACATTCCCGGTCATTGAATAGATATAAACAAAGGATATATATCAGGCTGGGAAATACCATCCGGTTTCAGGCCTGATCACCTTTTTTAATAGCAACTACGAAGTATCTTCTGAAAGGGTTATTCAGGTAATCATGGGAACCGAGGAGAAATCAGGACAGTTCAGCCGGGGTCTCCGGGCATTCAGGTCAGGTGATTTTCAAACTGCAGTGGAATTACTCTCTGATGCAGTTGAATATGACGAAAAGAATGATCGTGCATGGAATGCACTAGGGACTGCATGTGCCAAGATCGGAAGATATGAGGATGCAGATCTCTGCTTTGAAAATGCCCTGATCATATCACCGGATAATCCAATCTATCTGAAGAATAAGAAAACGAACACCAAGAACCTGATAAATCCCTTGTCTCCTCACGAATTCTCACCAAAGAGGGGAATTCTTGATCATATTCCCCTGGACAAAATTCCTCTAGATAAGCCATTTCTGCTTGCAGGAATAATTATTGCTCTCATCATCGTTGTAGGGTTCGTCCTGATCTCTGCCATCTCTTTCTTCACAACCCCTGCTGCCCCTCCAGGGCCAGGTATATTGATCTCTGCCAGCCAGAACGGGTCATTTATTAACATAACCAATGATGGCGGCCCTCAGATCAGTTCGATTGAATCCTTCTCCTGGAAAGTAAATAATCTTCCCATAGGCACCGGTCAACCCGGAGATCCTACCACCATTGGTGTAGACCGGGGTTCGAGAGCCACAGTTCCCATATCAGAACTTACTGGAACAAACATAAGCGCAGGGATGCGGGTCATGGTCATCGCCACATACAAGGATGGAAGTCAAAGTATTGTGCTGAGCACAACACTTCCTCCCCCTTCTCCCGATTTGATCACCCCACTGGCAGAAACTCCGGTACCAACTCCCACATTTCCTCCTGACGTACCCCGGTTTAAGAGCGGTGACATCATCCAGGATTCAGGCAGCAACACTTGGTGGCTTATCAATTCTCCACCACTCAATGGATCGTACTCAGTTACCGCTGCTGCCAGACTGCCAAACGGATCATTCACGAACCATGGATCAATAATCACCAATGTGAGCTTGAGAAGTTTTGAGGAGAGCGGAACATATATCGGAACTCAAGGGCTGGGGGGCACACCTGCGGGACTTCATGATGATGTCCCACCTCCAGTCACCGGGATTCCGGCTTCCCATCCCGAGCCAATCTATCCTGCAGGTGATCTGGTAAATCCTTCAGCAACCGGAGACACAGGAATGCTTGTAATCCTCGGATATGATCCTGCTTCAGATCAGTACCAGGCAGATGATATTTACCAATATTATACCGGAGAGTGGGGATACAGGACAAATGCAACAGCCATGTGGTTTATGAGGCCTGTACTCGAAGAGAGATACAACCACAGGGCAGGAAGGATAGCAATTAGTGATGTGGGCATTGGAGCTGACTCAGCTCCTCCACGGACACCAGTTAAATATGTTGCAGGGGACATTATCAGTCCGGATCCTGCAGGAGTGGATGCAATCCTGGTCGTCACCGCTTATAACAAGACTGACGACCGATATCAGATAGACTCAATCACACCTGCATATGATGGTGGCTGGAGGTTGGGGGGGAATCCCACATGGGAGAAACGTGCCTTTGTTGAGCGGAACAATCCATATCAACTTAGAAGAATTGACCTGTCACTGATCAGGAGCTGACCGGTACTACGAGATGACTCTCTGTATCTCCTGTAAAGGTAAGGGTCTTTGTGGGCGGGAGCGGTGCCCGGTCATTTCTCGTTTCCATGCCCAGATGCAGACCAAACCCAGATCCGAATACGTGGGGACTACTCCTTCTATCTTTGTAGGGAGTTCAGGATATCCGGATGTCAATGCCGGACCACTCCTTACCAGTGATCAGGATCATCCGCCGGATTGGATGAACCGGGACCTCTCTATTGCTGATATAGTAAACATACGTGCACAGACAATCAGGGCCACATCCTCACCGCACCGCTATGAAGAGCATCTCCATGAGATAGCCATATCCAGTGTCCCTCTTGGAGTTGAAACGGCGTTTGACAGACCTGTCTCGTTTGATCTCAGGTTTGACGGGATGGTTGCCCCTATCGGAATGTCAGGGAATATCAAATCCTTTGATCTCCTTGACAACGCAAAGGTTGAGAGGGTAGTCGACCGGATCACAAGTGATACCGATCTTCCCGCATCAGGTGCCTGCCAGGAACTCACAGAAGGAGGGACTGATACCTACCGGATCATCAGCCTTATGTCTGCAGGTCTGCTTGGGACAGAGAAGAGCAGACACATGGTTCCCACCAGGTGGGCAATAACTGCCGTAGATGATACGCTAGGAAAAAACCTGAAACCACAGGTGTTCAAATCCCAGGACTATGACAAAATCAGTCTCTTCTTCTCTAAAAGATTCGGCAATACGATTGCTGTTATCCTCATTCCTGGTGACTGGCAATTTGAGATGATAGAAATCTGGGGCAGTCAGTCACTCTGGGCAGGAGGGAATGAGACCATCGTTGTTGACAGAGAAGGGCGCAATAAGACAGGATATTCTCCAATCACAGGGGCATACTACTCGGCACGACTGGCAGTTCTTGAGTACCTTACTGCGATAAACCGGAATGCACGTGTTATCGTAATCAGATGGATCACCTCCGAATACTGGGCACCGTTGGGCACCTGGGTCATAAGAGAGGTGACCAGGCAGGCAATGGCATCACCTCCCTCTCATTACGAAAACATTTCTTCAGCTGTTGATGCAGCATCAGCAGCACTTGGAATGAACCGGTGGATTACACACAGCACATTACTCACAGAGATTAGAACACAGCGATCACTCGCTGATTTCTTTTGATTACACTCACAAATCATATTTATTATAGTATTCAGGTCACCATGGGAGAATCATCATCATACCGTGTTGCTGTAGTCGCCATCATTCTCTGTCTTGTTACCGCAGGATTCATCACCATTATCACGAGTACTCCCCAAAGTCATGTTGAGCCAATCAAACAGTCCAAAATAGTCTATCAGGCAACTCCGCCATTACTCAACCAGACAAAAGCTAACCAGTCATCCGTGGTAACCAGCAGATTGCGGATACTCTGGTATGATGATGGAGGAAAGACCTACACGTTCCATGATTATAATAACCTAAAGGGAATTGGCCCAGATATATGGACAGATGCCGATCTCCCGAGACCAGAAAACGGGACACGACAGAATAAAGCAGCAATGATACGGTTTCTTGAATGGGACGGATCCATCGAGAAGATGACAGGGACAAAATACCTCATCGATCAGGAGACGATAACCAGCATTCTCAACAATTATACCCTGATTGCCCCCCCACCGGCTATGCCCACACAAGGAGTTACACAGACACCTTCCATCCAACCAACGCCCGATATCACCCCTGCCCCGGGAATGCTTTTCCCAACCTCCAGTAGGCCATGCAACCTGGGTAATGGGACAGTCAGGGCCTCATTTGGGTATGTAAACCGCCATAATACTCCTGTCACAATGCCCATCGGCGACCGGAATTACTTCTCTCCCGGAGTTCAGGATCGTGGCCAGCCAACATCATTCCAGCCGGGGATTCACCAGGATGTCTTTACCGTACTACTCCCTGAAAACGGGACAAGTATCGCCTGGCATCTCATGAATACCACAGTTGGAGCAGGGCAGGTTCCTCCAGTTCAGGCAGCGTTCACTGCCGAACCACTCTCAGGGTATACACCGCTTGAGGTCAGATTTGTGGATCAGTCTACCGGCGGTACTACCGAAGATCCTCTGACCGGAACATGGAACTTTGGGGATAAGACAACCGCTTCAGGTGTCTCGGTATTTCACCGGTATGAACTCCCGGGAACATACGAGAGCAGCAGAAACATCAGAACAAGTTGTGGGAATGTAATTGCTACGAAGATGATCACTGTTTATGAGATTGCATTCACGGCAGAACCTTTCGATGAAAAACCAAACACCATTAAATTTACCGACAAGTCAACTGGTGAGCCGACTGTCTGGGCATGGGATTTCAATGATGGCTTTTCTTCATGGGAACAGAATCCAGTTCACACCTGGAAGTCACCCGGAACCTATGATGTCGGTCTAACTGTATCAGGAAAAACAGGTTCAGGATCGACTGTCCGAAGGATCACAGTCCAATAATAATTTTATAACCCGGTTAGGTGGTCTGACCTGCCTTCATATAGTTTTCCTGAGAATGAGACGATCTTCACCAGGACCAAAATACGCTGTTTCACGATTTAGATCAGAATATCCCTGACGGTAGTACAAAGCAAGTGCTCCGTGATTCACCGGGGAGCAGGAGAGGAGGATCTGGTTTATTCTGTAATCCTTCATCAAATCTTCAATTTTGCACATCAACATGGTTGCAACTCCCATTCGCTGAAAAGCCGCATCGACCCGCACTCTCAGTATCCAGCCTGAAGACGGATAATCACATGGAATTGAACCAACGAGATATCCGGCAATCTGATCATCCACTTCACTAACAAGAAATAACCGGGGCCAGAGAGTCATTGCCTGGCGGACAAATACTGCTGCCTGATAGTGAGCTCCTGATGAACCCTGTTCAAGAAGACACACACAGGAATAGTCTGCCTCATTTATCGCTCTAACCTTGATCTGTTTCATAATTGATCCCATTTATGAGCATTCCTGGTGCAGATCGCAGTGAACCTATAAAAGGAGATCTGACAGAACATATCCTATGGATATTATCAAGACACTTTCGATATCACTCCTCCTCCTTGTGCTGGCATTCTCTCTACAGGTTGGTGCTGAGAAGAATGTTTCCATCTCTGACAGATCAGACTTGCAACAGAATATATCCGGAGAAGAGACTCAGGCAGACAACCAGACAGATTCAAAAAATGAAGTTATATCCGATATTTCTGCAAATGATACCAAAAAACAGGAGCATCCAGATCAGGCGGAGGTGAACAGATCGCCTCCTCTAACTAATGCCACGGCAGAGAGGAATGTATCAGCAAACAAGACTGGCACTGAAGGAAACCAGACAAGCCCAAGCGCTGCGGATATTCAGAAGGCTTTTTCAGGATGGTATGAAAAGGCAGAGAATGCTTCTGCTACCGGTAACAACAAGGCCGCAGCTGATGCATACGCAGCCGCACTCAGGCTTGACAAAGGTTCAGAAAAAGCACTGGCCGGATACGGGGCAGTCCTCTCAAAACTTGGACGTGATTCTGAAGCACTTGATATCTACACCAGGCTTCAGAACATCTCACCAAACAATACTACCATTCTAATCCCGCTCGGTAGGGAACAGAATGCAGTAGGAAATTATGAAGCAGCGCTTGCTACCCTGCTTAATGCAACCACAGCATATCCGAACAACACCGAAGGGTGGAACCAGTTAGCTGCAGCCTATGCAGGACTCTCACGGTATGAGGAGGCTTTGACAACAGTGAGAACCTCTCTGCAGATCTCAACTGATCAGGCTGGAGGATGGGGCCAACTCGGTGCTATCCTTTCAGGACAGGGCAGATTTTATGAAGCAGTGCCCGCCCTTGAAAAATCACTCACCCTGGATCCAAACGACGGGTCAACCTGGAAAAACCTAGGAAAAACCTGGACTGCACTAGGTCATTTAAAGGAGGCTGCACAGTCATATGAGGCTGCAACTGAAAGCAGACCGACAGACACAACTCTCTGGTTACAACTCGGAGCCATATACGAAAAAATGAACAAGACCAAAGAAGCAGCCGAGGCATTCAGGAAAGGTGGGGTTGCCTCTGTGCCTGATACACCCGTAAATCAGTCAGTTCAGGAACCCAACAAAACTTTGTCAAACCCGAAGATGAATGCGACAAAAAACATGACAGGAGAGGAACCATCCGACTCTCCTGTTAAAAACGAAACCGGCCAGATAAAAGAATAACCATTACAATAAACAAAGAAAAGCTAAAGAAAGACTTAATTTTTTTTAAAAAATTTAGGAAGGCAATCACTGCCATTTTATCCCAGTTGTCTTTCCTGGAGGACCAACTATCCGTTCCACTGCTTTAAGAAGGTTTACAGCCTGATATGGCTTGACAACATATCCTTTTGCGCCGATTCTCCTGGCAAGATCAACCATCCCTTCTTCACCAACCGAAGTACAGAGCATGACCCGTGCTTCAGGATACTCCTCACGAATCCTGCGCAGGGTGTCTATTCCATTTAGATCCGGCATGATCAGATCAAGCATGGCCAGATCAGGGACCAGTTCACGGAAGAGTCGTACCCCTTCCTCACCCCCACTTGCCAGACCTGCTATCTCATAACCGGCAGAGACCAGAATATTTCTGAGAAGATTCCGGTCAAAATCAGTATCATCCACTATTAGAATCCGAGGCATCCCCATCCCTCATTTTTCCGATTATGCTCAACTATTCAAAGCCCCATCAATTTTTTTTCATTCATCTGGCAATCTACAATGTAATATTCACCTGTACCTGTCTTCGATCTCCGTGGTGTACCCATAAATTACTTTTCTTTCGTTTGTCTGATGCAAAACCAGCCTGAACATCATCAACCGAGTTCAGGCAGGGTTATCCAGAAGGTAGCACCGGAATCAGGAACCCCTTCAGCCCAGATCTTTCCTCCATGCCTGAAGACAATACGTTGCACGGTCGCAAGACCGATCCCATTTCCAGGGAATTCTTCCTGGGAATGAAGACGCTGGAGCGGAACAAAGAGAAGGTTAGCCTTTTCAGGTGGAAACCCGGCG
Organism: Methanospirillum lacunae; assembly: GCF_003173355.1. NCBI lineage: Archaea > Methanobacteriati > Methanobacteriota > Methanomicrobia > Methanomicrobiales > Methanospirillaceae > Methanospirillum > Methanospirillum lacunae. Next base: position 75,772 of record NZ_QGMY01000017.1, read on the forward strand.
CCATTATCCTTTACATAGAATGTCAGGCCCCTGCCACGCATTGTTCCCCCTACTTCTATACTGCCTTCACTCCTTTTGCCCGTATATTTCCATGCATTAGAGAGCAAATTCTGCACTGCTATCAGCAGGAGACCCTTATCTCCGGCTGCCTGAAGTCCGGGTTCAACCGTCCACCTGACATTGCGGTCAGGATACTCATGAGACAGATTTTCCAGGGCCTCTGTTGCCATGGTACTGATATCAACCGTTTCCATTACCAGTGAAGCCCGGGTAACCCGTGAAAGCCTCAGGAAATCATTGACCAGTTTATCCATATTAGTGGCAGCCTGACGTATCCGTTGAAGACAATCCTGTCCATCAGCAGGAAGATAGGACATGTATGACTCTTCAAGAATCCTGGAAAACCCATCTATGGCAATAAGAGGCGCCCTCAGATCATGGGAGACAGAGTAACTAAATGAGTCAAGTTCATGGTTGGCTGCCTCAAGTTCTGCTTCCAGACGTGAGCGTTCCTGTGCCATCCTGATGGTTGCATGCAGATCCCGTTCTCTGAATGGTTTTATAAGATATCCAAACGGCTTTGCTTCCTTTGCCCGTTCAAGAGTCTGATCGTCTGCATACGCGGTTAGAAAGATCACCGGGATACGATACGATCCAGAGATGTTTCCTGCGGCATCTATCCCGTCTATTGTGCCTGCGAGATGGATATCCATCAGTACCACATCAGGCCTTACCTCACCAGCGAGTTTTACAGCTTCTTCACCGGTAGGAACCGGCCCGGCAACATCATACCCGAATTTACGCAACTTAGACGCGATAGACTCTGCAACAATCGCCTCATCCTCTACTACCAGTATCTGTGTCGCAATTATCCCCCCTTTTATTTATGAACCGGAAACTGTATGGTAAACCGTGCTCCAGGGCCATCTTCAGAATCTCCCACAGTAACAGACCCTAGTAACTGACGGGTCAGAACACGAACCAATCGCATTCCAAGGCTGCTCGATGAGTCAATCGAGAAATCTGGAGGGAGGCCAATTCCATCATCTGCGTAAGTAATCACGTAAGACCCCTCCCCGTGCTTCATACAGACGCTGATTGTTCCCTTTCCTTTTCCGGTGAAAGCATACTTCATCGAATTTACCATCAGTTCATTGATAATAAGACCAAGGGTGACCACGGTATCAAGATTGAACCTGACATCACCAACATCGATCTCCGCCCTGATATCCCGCACGGTTGCGATACTGCTGATAACCTCTTCAGCAAGATTCTCAAGATAGGTGGCAAATGAAATCCCAGAGAGCGAATCACTTCGATATAATGTCTCATGCACCAGTGCCATCGATGCGATACGCTGCTCACAGTCATGAATCGCTGAGATAAGACGCTCATCCTCGATGTACTCTTCCTGAAGCTGGAGCAGGCTGGATATCACCTGCATATTATTCTTAACCCGGTGATGGAGTTCACGGAAGAGGACATCCTTCTCCTCGATAGTCCGCTGGAGCGTTTCCTGGTACCGTTTCATCTCTGTGATGTCCACGATGACACCGCGGACACCATCATATACAGTATCACGGAAAACCGGTGAAAGGGAGAGGAGAACAGAGCGCTCCCCGCCATCTTTTGCCCTTACAGTAAAGTCACCATTTCTGACAGTGGGATCAGCCTTTACCTCATCCAGAACAGACCCCAATTTACCCTGATCTTGATCACTGAAGAACTGGAAAAATGAAACCCCGATAAGTGTTGTATCATTACCTGGTGCAAGAAGAGCATGGGCTCCCCGGTTACAGAATGTCACATAGCCCCAGGCATCAGTCTCAAAAACCGGTTCTGGCAGAAGATCGGCAAGTTCCCGAAAGTGTCGTTCACTCTCTGCAAGAGCACGTTCGGAAAGTTTTTGTTCGGTTCTGTTGCGAATAATGAGCAGAACTGCGGTATCGCCTGACTGTGTTATCGGCACCGCAATCAGTTCAGCATAGATCTCCCTGCCAGATCTACTCCACATCACAGCTTCACATGAGTTTGGTCTCCTGAGTGAGAAACTGAGAGAGAGCATATCTGAAACTGCTGGATATGACGCACTATCGAAGTACTCATTCAGCGGCTGGGTCATGAACTCATCAAACGAATGCACACCAAAGAGGAAGAGGGCAGCGGGGTTCAGATAGACGGGACGGTTATGTGCGGAAAGAATTGCAATGGCATCAGGTGATGACTCAGAGAGCTGCATATACCGCTCCTCACTCTCAATAAGCGCATCACGTAGTGCATCTTCAGCCTGTATTCTTGCAATAACATTTCCAATCTGTGAGACTACCGTCTCAAGGGAACTCCGGTATGTGATAGGAACTTCGTTCATGGTGTCGGAACCCACGACAAACCAGCCGGTTACCTCATCATAGCGCTGAACCGGGACAATGACCAAAGAGAGGAACGGTGCCTCAAATCTGCTCAGATCAGTTTGGCTATAGTAACGTGATGTTCCGGCAAGAACTGCAAGGAGATCTACATTATCGTTCTGCCAGATATCCATGAACTGACTGAGTGAACGACGATGAGGACCGCACTCAAACGCCTTTACAACCGTTCCCGTGACACGGTCCCGAAGGTATACAGAACCTGTATCCATTCCGGTGAGCTTGACAACAGCCTTGAGTGATAACTCAAGCACCATGTCCACTGATGAGACCATTGCCAGTTCAAGGGCGAGATCACGTTGAATTGAGATCTGTCGTGCCACCTCTTTCTGAGCGCTGATATCACGACCAACTGCCAGGATTTCCCTGGGTTCAAACGAGGAGTCAAAGAGGAGCCTGAGCGTCCAGTGGAGATCTGACTTTGAACCATCAGAACGAATGTTCCTTATTTCAGCATGAACCACTGGGTTGTCAGGGTCACAGATATCCGGTGCCTCTTTCAGGTCTTCTCCCTCCTCTCCGAAGAGTGCAAAGAAGTCTGAACCAATAAGGTTCTCCGGTTCTCTGGAGATATATTTTGCAAAAGAACTGTTTACAAACCTGATTGCTCCTTCAGGATCCATCTGGCAGATGAATTCAGTCTGATCCTCCACTACTGCCCGGTAGAGTTGCTCACTTTCTGTGAGGGCACGCTCTGCCCTGAACCGTCGTGCCGCTTTCCCGATGTCATGCGCGAGTTCTGCAAAGAGTTCCTCTGCATTGCCTCCCTTCTGCAGGTAAAAGTCTGCACCGTTATTGATTGCCTCAATAACGACTTCTTCACGGCTTTTTCCAGTGAACACGATGACAGGAATATCAGGATCCACCTGCCTGATCGCCTTCAGGAGTGTAATGCCATCCATATCAGGCATGTCATAATCGACAACCAGGCAGTCATACGAGAAGAGCTGCCCGCTCTGAATGGCATCAGCAGGATCGTTGGTTATATCAACCTCAAGAGAGTGAATGATCGTCAGATAATCGCGAATTGCATGGAGCAATGCCGGTTCGTCATCAACAAAAAGAACCCGGACGGCAGAATCAAACTCCATGATTATAAGCCCTTAATCAACGGGGATATGGCCTCAATGACCTGGCGCAGGTTTTTTTTATTCGCGGTTCTACGATCATACTTATCTTATCCGAATTAGTACAATGATACGTTACACAGAAGCATTATGAAGCAACACACATATTTTCTTCTGCTTGGATTCATCGCTTTGATCGAAGTGGGCATATTTCTCTGGTCCGTTGAACACCTCGAACCATTAGTGATGACAGGAGCAGTTTTCATCGGCGTGATTGCAGCATGGATCATTCGACAACTCGTTGATGAAGTGGTTGCCGATGAACGGACACACCTGATAACCGAGAAGGCATCACTTCGAACACTTCAGGTCCTCGGAGTTATCCTCTTCTCATATGCCCTCGGCGGTGTTGTGATAAGTCTCAGAGGTGAAGTTTTTGGCCCATTCTCGTATCAGGTTGCCAGATTCTCATTCCTCCTCATGTTTATCGTCTTTCTCATGATCATCGTGTACGTAATATTTCTCTCCTGGTATGATCGAAAATACGGAGCCGGGGGGGAGGATGAAGAATAAAATAAAGGTCTTTCGTGCTATGAATGATCTAACGCAGGAAGATCTCGCCAGGGATGTAGGGGTAACCAGGCAGACTATTCTTGCAATTGAGAAAGGGAAATATGATCCGTCACTTGAGCTTGCTTTTAGGATCTCATCACGTTTCGGTGTTCATATCGAAGAAATTTTTACTTATGAAGAGGTTCAGGGACAAGACCTTGGATCAGGAGTAGAGCCATGACCACTCACCAACCCCAAGCCCTGCTGAACTTTTAATCCGCTATCTGACAAAATGGCAAGCATACGTTCCTGATAGGAAAGTAGATATAACACAATGTAAATACTACTATACATGCGCAGGCAAAGACCTGCACAGAAGAAAAGGAGGTGATAACCGAATCTTGTTGTTTGAATTCCCCACACCAACCCATCCGGTATGCCGTCTTCATCAAAGGGTAATTTATGCCAGAATCAATGCCTCCTGTTCAGTCATGTAGATACACCCCCCATCCAGCACTCCCCGCATAATACAACAATACATGGCTGAACATGACGGGGCCAGATACACCCCATACCCTACAAGGCTGAGGATCTGAGCGGGACACCACCGATCCAGACACAATATTCCCCCCAGACTGTGGCTTCTGTTTATACAGGAGCCACCTCAGCCGGCATTACCGCCGAAACATATCAAACGCGACCAATGTCTATTCTCAAAAAGTTCTGATAGTGCCAACAGAATACATTCTGTTCTCATGTCAGACCTGTTAATCTAGCATTATGATAGATCAGGCACCTGATTCTTGGGCGGGCCTATCATCCGTTCAACCTCCTGAAGAAGGCGGAGCGTTGGATACGGTTTAGGAAAAAAAGCAAAAGCTCCCGATCTCCGTGCTAAATCAGCCACAACTTCATGCCCGAACGATGAGCAGACCATAACAGGTATAGAGGGATAGGCTGCCCGGATGGATCGAAGAAGATCGAGACCGTTCATATCAGGCATCACAATATCAAGTGTAATAAGAGACGGGTGTATGGATCTGAGAAGTTTCACTGCTTCAGTTCCTGATGAAGCAGCCCCGATAACAGGATATCCAGCTTCGTTCAGGATACTTTTTAATTGGTTCAATTGCAGGGGGTTGTCATCCACTATCAGAATCCCGCTCATGCTTAAAATCCTTATTTAATATGCTTATGGTGGTTTTCAGATTCACAGCATAAAGATATGCCATGCAATCCCAAACCAGGCAAGTTACGTGAAGTAAAAGAGCCAGAGTGTATAGATAATGGCCTGGAGAAGAGTAAGTGGAAGACCAATCCGGATAAAATCAGAAAACCGTATGGACACACCAGCCTTCTCTGCCTGCTGTATGACAATGACATTGCTTGCAGCCCCGAGAATGGTCAGATTTCCTGCAATCGTGGATCCTGCAGCCAGGGCAAGCATATATCCTGAAGACATTCCTGATACAGCAATAACCGGCTGAAAAAGGGCAATGAACGGAACGTTGGAGATCAACTGGGAGAGAATGATACTTACCATGAGGATCAGGGGGATCGTGGTTAGATTGGTAAACGGTATTGATGTCTGAAACCAGCCAGAATCATACACACTCTGCATCAGAACAAACATGGCTACAAAAAAGACCAGAGTTCTCCAGTCTATCTGCCTGATAATCACAACACGCTGTTTTGCCAGAAGTAGTACCGGCAGGGCTGCAGAGAGGGCAATGACACCAAGAGGAAACACAGATGGTTTGCCTAAAATGGAGCAGCCTATCCTGATCAATATCAGGGTGGCAAGAATCAGCAGAGAGAGAATGGTCACCCTGACAAGATTCCTGTCAGGAGAAGCCGGAAGATCAGGTGGATGGAAAGATCCATTGTCATATTTCATCCATCTGGTTCTCATCAACAGTACAATAAGACCCAGACTGATAAGTGTAGGGACGAAAAGACCCGTGGCAAATGACAGGAATGGATCCGGTGGATTCCAGTATGAAGCAACTAAAAAGTTCTGTGGGTTTCCAATAGGGCTTGGGACACTCCCGGTGGTCAGTGAAAAACAGAGAACCAATAGCACTGCTGCAGGTGGGATCCGATACCTATAGGCGAGGGATAGAGCAAGCGGTGTTCCTATTATCGCAACAGTATCATTGATCAGAAATGCTGATGATACTGCCATTACTGTAATGAATATGAGCAGTAGTTGATCCCGGGTTCTGGCAACCTTGCAGATGTAATCGGATACTCCGGCTAGAAGACCACTTGTCGAAACAGCCTCCCCGACCACAAACATACCAAAGAGAAAAACCATAACATCAGGGTTAATTGCTGAGATGGCTTTTGGAAGAGAGATCTCCCCGGTCAGAAGAACAAGAACTGCCCCCACAGTCATGACCTGCCATATCCTGAAGGTAAACCTCCCGATTTGTCTGACTGTGATAAGAAGGAAGACAAGACCCAGGATAAGAAGACTTAGATGCGTGCAGAAAAATGGTCATCCCTGATATTTGAGTATCGCTTACTGCAGGCCTTAAAGGGGGATAACCCTAAAGCCGCGAAACGGCACACGTAGCTAAGATTATTGTATGACAGATCGTATTCTCATTCCTTTCATCATTCTTATCGGACTCTTACTCATCCCTGCTGCTCTTGCAGCAGACAACAAAGTGCCCCATGGAGGGACGGTGTACGTAGGAGAAGAAGACCTTGATCTCTCCAGTTGTGATGTTCACACCGGAGATGAGATCGCATGGTGGGACTCAGGAAATGCACAAGGGACTCCGACTGCACGATCGCGGGTGACAGATGTCCAGCATTTTAAAGTTGATACAGACTCTTTCAAAGGTCACACCGGACAATGGTATGCCCTGATAACCAAAAAACCGGTCTTCACAGTTGAAGAACCAACGCTTGAAGTGGACATGGTTGAAAACGGGATGGACACTGAACCAACTTTGATCAAACGGGGAAACCTTGTCTCGTTCAAGATATCAACCAACCTTGCAGGGATAAGCCAGCGTTCTGGATCTTCCGGTGCTCCGGTTACTATCAATCTTACCGGTCCTAATGACACGGTGTACCATACAATTACCTCCTCTCAAACCGGGGACTTCAACCTTGACAAAGTATACGTCTATGCATCCCCCTATGACACCGGAGCTGTTTGGGATACTGCAGATGCAAAGAAGTTCCCTGACGGAGACTACACAATCTCTGCAATAACCAATGTCAATAAGATCAACGACAACAACCCTGATTCTGGAGCAACAGTCACCGAGAAGAAGACATACACACTCGGAAAGACGGGAGTAAAAGCAAAAGAAACAGAGGCTCCAAAGACTGTGAAGAACAGCAAAGATAAAAGCAGTGATGTGACGACAGAAAGTGTCACAACCGAGAAGAAGGCTGCAAAAAAGGCTGAAAACGTATCAGAACAGCCTACAAAGAAGATAACCGCAGAACCAACCGAAGAGGAAGTGTCAAGCAGTAAAAGTTCAAAGAGTAAAAAGTCTGTAGATGAGACTGAAACTCCGACTAAATCACCTACAAAGAAGGTGACGAGCGAGCCAACTTCTGAAGCAAAGTCCAACAAGACCAAGAAGTTAACTGCTGAAGAACTGGAAAACCTGACTGAAAAGAAGACAACAAAACCAACAGCCGAACCTACTTCTGTCCGAACTTCAGTTGTAACCCCGATACCAACAGAGGAAGAGACTGATGAGCCGACACCGGTCTATACCCCTCATCCAAAGCAGACATATGCTCACCCGCCATCCCCGTCTGCAACAGCCACCCAGGCAAGTCCGCTCTCTCCCGGTGTGATCTGCGCAGCACTTGGTGCAGCAGCCCTGCTCATTGGAACACGACGGAGCCAATAAGAGCCCTCATATTTCTCTTTTCTTTTTGCTACACTTGTAGCCATCACTCTCATTACCGCGTATGCCCTAGTATATTCCCATGAAGCGTGCACTGCTCTCAGTCTGGAACAAGGATGGGATCATCGATCTCGCAAAGGCACTTGCAGAGGCCGGGATTGAGATCCTGAGTTCAGGTGGGACGGCAAAGACACTGGAGAAGGAAGGCATTCCAATTATTGAAGTCTCTGATTACACCGGCCATCCGGAGATGATGGACGGCAGGGTCAAGACGCTCCATCCCAGGATTCACGGGGGACTCCTGGGAAGGCGGGGAAAAGATGAGGCAGAGATGGCGAAGAATAATATCCAGCCGATTGATCTCCTCGTTGTAAACCTCTATCCGTTTGAAGAGATGGCAAAACAGGCACTACCTCTTGATGAACTTATTGAGTTTATTGATATCGGCGGACCTGCCATGATCCGGGCTGCTGCCAAGAACTTCAAGGATGTTGTGGTAGTAACTGATCCATCAGATTATCCTGATCTCATATCAGCAATAAAAAGTGGAACTCAATTTGGATATGAGCAGCGTCTTGCCCTCGCATGTAAGGTTTTCACAAAGATGGCTGCATATGACGGTGCCATATCCAACTACCTCCAGAGTCTAGAGGGTACATTCCCTGATACCCTGTCAGTACAGTACAGAAACGGGAGACTGCTCAGATACGGTGAAAACCCGCACCAGGAGGCTGCCGTATATGGTGAGTCAGGTATTGCAGGGGCAGTCCCGGTTCAGGGAAAGGCGATGTCATACAACAACTACCTTGACCTGGACGCAGCTGTCTCACTGCTCAGGGAATTTTCAGAAACTGCAGCAGTTATAGTAAAACATAACAATCCCTGTGGGGTTGCAACCGGGAAAGATGTCTGTGCTGCCTACATCGCTGCCCGTGATTTAGATCCTGTGTCAGCATATGGAGGTATCGTTGCTGTCAACCGGGAGGTTGGGGAAGACCTTGCCAAAGAGATTGCATCAACATTTATCGAGGTCCTTATAGCACCATCATATTCACCAGGAGCACTTCCCATTCTTGCAAAGAAAGAGAACATGAGGGTTCTCACGCTCCCTGAACCGGTGGAGAAGACCGAGATCAGGACGATCGACGGGGGAGCCCTTGTACAGCGGAACACCAGTTTCAGAGAAGACTGGGTTGTTGTTTCAGACCGGGATCCAACCGCAGCAGAAGAAGCGGCCATGCACCTTGCCATGAAGGTCTGCAAACACACAAAGAGCAATGCCATTGTCTTTGCTGACGGGACGAAAGCAATTGGTATCGGAGCAGGTCAGATGAACAGGGTCGATTCAGCCCGCATCGCGGTATCAAGATCGCTCTCTCCGCTCAAAGGCACAGCAGTTGCATCTGATGCGTTTCTCCCGTTCCCTGACACATTGCAGGTTGCAGCAGAAGCAGGAGCTACAGCTCTTATCCAGCCGGGTGGATCCATTAGGGATGACCTGGTAATCGCTGAAGCCAACCGGCTCAACATCGCAATGGTTTTTACCGGAGTCAGATATTTCAGACATTGAAGGGTTAACTAATATTTTTTTTTAAATGCTGCGCTCCGTCATTTATATGTGGAGCCCGAAAGCATCTTTATTCACTCATGGAGTCGTGTATCCCGCTGCAGGACCTGATGCTCACCATGATCTCCCGAATTGAGGAGGTCGCAAAATCAGTTGATCAGCGCCAGGTAGAGTGTTTTCTCACCGAGATAAACCGGGCAGAACGAATTTTTGTGCTTGGTGCAGGCAGATCGGGGTTTGTCGCAAAGTCATTCGGGATGCGCCTCATGCACCTGGGTATGATCGCATATGTTGTCGGAGAAACGGTTACACCTGCATTTCATAAAGGTGACACTCTGGTTGCATTTTCAGGATCAGGAAAGACAAAGTCTGTGCTTGAGGCATGCCAGACAACACAGCAGATTGGAGGAACAATATGCCTGATCACCGGGACCAGGAGTTCCCCGATGGCTGATCTAGCCACCTGTGTCGTACATCTCCAGACCGATGAAGAGAGTGTCCATACCGGTTCAGACCATTTTGATCTTCGTCAGCTCAAAGGAGAACACCGGTCAATGTCGCAACCATCAACACCACTCGGCACTCTCTTTGAGACATCAGCAATGATATTTGCAGATTCAATTGTATCTGCGCTTATCGAACTGAAAAACTGCAGTATCGATGATATCATTCACCGGTACTCTAATATGCAGTAACAACCACAGATTTTTTTATTCTGGCAGATCTTATACGGTGTATGAGTGACAGCCTTGCAGAACAGACCGCACCGGTAATCAGAGTAATGACTGCCGTGCCGGTTCTGATTTACATCGTTCTTGCGTTATTTCTCACAATTGTGGCACTGATATCACTCGGGATTACCCTGTTGGAGATAATCTCTCTGTTTACACTTCAGAACTGGGACGACGGTATCATCCAGGTGATTTATTCGATCCTGCTCACTGTCATTATCATCGAACTGTTTGAGACGGTGATTGTGTACCTGAAGACCAAACGGGTTCCGGTACGAGCTATCCTGATTGCCGGGCTTACAGCTATGATCAGGCATGTGATCATCTTTAACATTTCAGTCGCCCAGCCAATCGAGATCATCGGCCCTGCGGTCATGCTTGCAGTTCTTATTGCAGGTGTGTACCTGCTCAGGGAAGATATCGATACAGGAAATATCAGAATAAATTAAGTTGGTTCTCAGCATCTGGTGAGCCTGAGTATCAATAGGATCTCTCCCCCTTCAACTCTCTCTTCTGCAACAGGGGTGCTCACAAACCCATTTTTCCTGACCAGGTCTTCAACCTCTTCAGGTCCGGTAAGTGAAGAGATCAAAAGAAGGACCCGGCCTTCAGAAGAGAGGAGAGACGGAATCTCCTGAAGAAACCTGATTATAACATCCCTGCCAGAAGGACCACCATCAAGAGCGAGTTCAAGCCAGTCATCGATCCGCTCTGAGGGATCAGTGGGGAGATATGGCGGATTGAAGAGGATCAGATCAAAAGGGCCTCGGAGACCGGCTGCAAGGTTAGTCCTGACAACCGGAACCCCGGAAGCATATGCGATAGTGGCTGCATGAGGGTTTTTATCTGTTGCAACAAGCAGTTGGCAGGATGAAAGAAGCCCTGATGAGACATATCCTGAACCCACTCCGATCTCAAGCACCCGGTCAGACGGTTTGACCTCACTCTTCGCTGTCTTAAGAAGGAGAAACGAATCTTCGGCAGGCTGATACACCTGATTGGGATCAGCGTGAAAGGAGGTTTGAGATCGTTGCATAATCTTCCAGATAGAGTGCTTCAGGCCGCGAGGAGAGGATGGCAGGATCCAGTTCTGACAGCAGGGTGGCAACCGGTTCTGTTCCAAAGATGTTACCTGCATTTTTCAGAATACTCCGGACAGTCTTTCTCCGGCCTGCATACAGGATCTTCACAACTTCTGCATATACAGCCCTGTCATCAATTGGGAAGAATGGTGGGCGTGGCTCTATCCAGACAACCGTTGAGTACACAGCAGGAGGAGGTGAAAACGCACCAGGAGGGAGATCAAAACACCGGCTTACACGGGCAAAGGTCTGCACCATCACCGAGAGCCTGCCACAGTCCCGGGTTCCGATGTCAGCAAGCATCCGGTCTGCAAACTCTTTCTGGTACATGAGAACAGCAGCCTCAAACCCGATATCAAGCAGGCGGAATGTAATCTTTGATGAGGCAGAATAGGGAAGATTGGCAACAATGATATCAAACTGAGGGATATCGACCCTGGTTGCATCACCATGAATCAGCGTAAGAGAGCCTGATTCTATAGCATCTGAAAATTCCTGTTTTAAAAAAGCAACCAGATTCTCATCTAGTTCTACTGCGATAACCCTGGCACCCCTTGTAAGGAGAGCCCGGGTCAGCACGCCTCTGCCAGGTCCTATCTCAAGAACCCGACGGTCAGCAATATCAAGAACTGATGCAATCCGCTCTACCGCATTACGGTCAGATAGGAAGTGCTGATCCCGGTACGCACTCATCGCGAGGTGAAGAGGTGATACTTCACCGTCTGATCCTGAAGTTCTTCTAAAATCCTGTTAAGGATCATCTTTTCAGGATGTGGCAGGGATTTAATCCGTGCTGATATATCAGCAAAACTTTCGAACGGTTTCTTTTCCCTGGCCTCGATGATCTCCCACATCAGTTTCTTCCCGATACCGGGAAGAAGATGGAGCATGTGAAGTTTTGGGGTGATTGAGATTGATTTGTTGTAGAACTCAACATACTCGCTCTCCCGTTGCTTGACAATCTTCTCGATGACAAAGGGAAGCTCGGATAGTGCCCCGTTGGTCAGTTCATGGTACCCGATCCGGCGCTTAACCCGTTCGATCTTCTCTCTCTCACCGCTCCCGATGTAGATCAACTCGCCGATCTCAACATTGAGGGATTTTGGAATAAGTTCAAGAAGTTTGAACTGTTCCACACCCATTGCCTGAACAACCGGCTCGCGTTTATATATGGGGCGAGGGTCATCAGGATATCCTTTGGGAAGAACATCCAGGATGACAGCGTTAACCTCCTTCTTCTCAGCTCGCTCAGTCTTCATCATGAGCGCACCTAGTTGAAATGAGTAATAACGAGATCTATGATCTGATCGAGTTCCTCGGTTGTATGAGCAAACTTATCCCTGCCGAAGACGGCTCTGACCTCATCCCTGGTCCTGGGCATTGTGTTTGCGATCCGAAGTGCCACGTCAGGTTTAACCTTCTCAACCTGGAGCAGTGCCTCAACAAGACTGCGGGACTTCGCTGCAGAGGTCCGGGCGATCTGGTTGGCATGTTCGATGCTCCTGCGGAGCTCATACGACATCTCTTTTCCTTTTTCAAGACGAACTGCCTCAACATTGAGGAGTTCTTCTTTCAATTCAGGAACAGTGATCGCATTTTCTTCAATAATTCCTTTGATCTTCATGCCAACCGACCTTTCTACCGTTAGTACTGTTGCGCCTTGAGGTGCTGGGGACGTGAGATAATTGTCTTCATCTTATTGCCGTCGTAGATCTCTACGAGCCATGCACGGCCTCTGCGACCAACGACTGAACCGGTCTTTCCGTGGAAGCGTGCATGAGGCATTCCTTTCTGAATGCTTGGCTCACAAACGATGTGAACCTTCTGTCCCATATCAAACTCCTGGATGACAGTGGTGATCGGCAGAACGCCGCGCTTTCTCAGATCTTTCTTAAACTTATACCGGGTCTTCTTCCTCGGTCCATTGTGAAGTGCCATTTCCGTTCACCTACTCAATTCCCTGCACATCGACAACATCAAGTTGTACGACTCGTGCCGGTGTTCCCAGGATCTCTGATAGACTGGGCGTAGTCCGCCCCTGGTCACCTGATATTAACTCCTTGATGTACAGACCGGCCTCTCCTGTTACTTCGAACGCGAAGAGGTTCGCTTCCCGGCCTGTCCATTTGAGCTCAAGGACAACCCTCTCCCGTACCTTGTCTGCCCTCCGGTGGGCAACCCGGGCTGGGGTGCGCTGATGTATCGTGGCACCCGTCAGCTGTTCTGCGGTTGCAGAGAGGGTTTCTTCGGGGATGGAGCCGTCTATATCGACCAGAATCCTGTATTTTTTATGCCCTTTGTGCGTCTTAAGGGTTTCCACCTCACCCCGTTCGGTCCACCTGAGGTCTTTTACCCCGACTCTACCGCCTGTTGACTCATTGATCCTCTTTTCAAGGGTGTCAAGGTCAGCATGTCTTATGCGGGGTTCAGAGATCTCAATGATAAACGGGCGGCCGGATCCGATCATCACTGCATCGATATCTTCACGTCCGGCGCCGTGAAGTGTTGCTGCCGTGCCCTGGAAGATATCACAAAGCGGACGGCCAATCAGTTCTTCTACAGAATCTGCATACTGTTTGCCAGTCCCGTTGCATACCTCACAACCTGCGCCCTTGCATGCCCTACAGAACCAGTGAGTCTGCGGAATACCCCTCTCATACTTGAAATACCGGCCGTACAGGAAGACCGGACGGATCTGAACCTCGGCTACTTCTTCATGAAGGTTGAGGACAACAACCACGTCTGGGTTCTTGAGTTCAACCTGAAGCCCGTTCCTGGCTGATACTGCCTTGCCAACCTCACGGTTTATCTCTGACTTAAGAGGTTCAGGGTCCTGCAATGTGAGATCGGTCCAGAGCATCTCCTCAGCTTCAGTGATGAGCGGCGGGATCCGTGACCCGATAAGGAAGGTTTTGCACTCAATCCCTTCAAGAGACGAGATGACCTTCTCTGCCCACTCTGCAGTGTTGTCAAAGAAGTTGTTGCAGATCCAGCAGGGTTCAGACGGTGGAGTGTATGGTTCATTTGCTTCAAGTGCGGATGCAATCCGGATTGCACTTCCGCGCATATCATTCGATAAACCATGCGAACGCTTTGCAACGAGGCGACCGAGACAGTGATCACAGATCTCCCCGTACTCCTGTACTTTGCGGTATAATTCAGTCAGTTCCATCCAGATCTTCTCCGATCGATCTCATTGTAAAGCAGAACAATTGCGTGGTCAGCATGGACAACCTGCGGTCCGAGCGAGTACCTGGGCAGATCCTTAATCAGCAGTTCTTCATCTGGTGTGAAGTTCTGATGATCAGAGAGGAGAAAGCCTTCAGGGAGCTCGTCAACCTGAACATTCCTGATATCGGTTCCGTGTTCATCAAGTACCCCAAACCGGTGTTCCCCGAGCAGGGTTTCAAGTCCTGCCTTTCTTACCGAGACACCGGGCGTGACATCCCGAAAGAGACTGCCTGCCGGGATCTCAAGGGCCTTCTTTATGAACGATGCACTGCTCCGCTCATCTGGACTCAGGCTGCGGACGTTTGCACCCTCAAACCTGACGGTCTTGACTGCTCCGGGGCCGCCTGCCAGGATCAGAAGACAGGAGGCATCCTCCCGTATCCCATGCGAGAGGAAGAGCGAAGCCTGAACACACCGGCAGAGAAGGTCCATTCTGCCCCCGCTGCTTGGAAGATCGTTCAGGCTGAATGTGCCGTCATTCTTTGCCTGGTGGCCGATCACCGCAAAAAAGACCATGGGATCAGGAGAAGCGGCCGAACTTCTTCATAAGCCGTTGCATCCCCTTCTCCCCTCCTTTCAGGTTTTTAAAGGTGCGTTTCATCATCTTGTAGTACTTGATGAGTTCACGCACCTCTTCAAGAGTCGCACCGGCCCCCATGGCAATACGCTGCACACGTGAACCGTTCATAACTGTCGGGTCATCCATTTCGGTACTGGTCATCGAGTCCATGATGATCCGGTACCGCTCCATCTTGGTAGACGTGACCTCAATTGCACCTTCAGGAACCTCCATGCCTCCGAGGGGAAGCATGCTGAGCACCTGCTTCAATGGTCCCATCTTGTTCACTGCTTCAAGCTGTTTGTACATATCCCGAAGCGTGAACTTGCCTGAAAGCATGGCATTGACATCAATGTCTTCTTCATTGATGCTCTCCTGGACCTTTTCGGCAAGAGCTTTGAGGTCTCCCATACCAAGAAGGCGGGAGATGAAACTATCAGGATCAAACCATTCAAGATCCTCAATCGTTTCACCGGCACCAACAAAGACGATCCCTGCCCCGGTTTCAGCAACCGCAGAGAGGGCGCCACCTCCTTTTGCGGTACCATCCATCTTGGTGATGATGACACCATCAATCTGAACCGCTTCGTGGAACCGACGTGCCTGCTCACGTGCCTGCTGACCAAGTGCTGCATCAAGAACCAGCCACCGGTGAGTGGCATGAGTCATCTCATTGAGATCGATGATCTCCTGGATCAGTTCATCCTCAAGGGCGTGACGTCCCTGGGTATCAACGATGATGACTTCATCCTTGAGATGCTGCAGACCTTCTGCAACAATCTTCCTGGCATCAGTCTCTTTGGGATTGCCAAAGCAGTTCACCTGCACTCGGTCACAAAGGGTCTTGATCTGGGTGTAGGCACCGGGCCTGAAGGTATCAGCACAGATAACTCCGACACGAAGACCTTTCTTCTTGAAGTACCTGGCAATCTTTGCAGTGGTTGTTGTCTTACCAGACCCCTGCAGACCGGCCATCAGGATGGTCTGTCTGCCGAGCTGAACATCAACCTTGCCTCCGACAAGATGAACCAGTTCCTCATACACGATCTTGAGAACATGTTCCCGTGCAGTGACCCCTTTTGGAGGTTCTTCATCAAGAGAACGTTTCTTGATCGTCTGGGAGAGCTGCATCACCTGTTTGACATTGACATCTGACTGCAGCAGGGCACGCTGAAGATCCTTGACCAGTTCCTCTACAGCAACCCGGTCAATTACCGTTTTTCCGGCGAGTTTCTTCAGCGCATCCTTGAGATTGGTACCGAGGTTTCCAAGCATCAGGCCTCACCTGCAAGAAGATCTGCAACGATTGCTTTAGGCTCAAAAGGCACGATGTCATCATATCCCTGACCGACACCGATGAAGATGAGTGGTTTTCCCACCGCATGAGCGATGGAAATAGCTGCCCCGCCTTTTGGATCCATGTCAACCTTGGTCAGCATCACTGCATCCATACCAACAGACTTTGCAAACTCCTCAGCACGGATAACCGCATCGTTGCCTGCAACTGCCTCATCCACATACACAATCAGATCAGGCTGAATGACCCTGCGGATTTTGGCCAGCTGATTCATCAGATTGACACGGTTGTGAAACCTTCCTGCAGTGTCACCAAGCACAACATCGATGTTGTGGGCCTTTGCATACTGAACAGTGTCATAGAGAACAGCAGACGGGTCAGACCCTTCCTGATGCTGTATCACCTTGATACCGAGCCTCTCACCATGAACATCGATCTGTTCTATCGCACCGGCACGGAAGGTATCTCCTGCACCGATTGCAACCGTCAGACCATTCTTTGTGAGAAAGTTTGCAACCTTGGCAACGGATGTCGTCTTCCCGGTCCCGTTCACCCCGGTAAAGAGGATCTTCACCGGTTTTTCACGTGATGCAATGAAGTCAAGAATATTGACTCCTTCACCAAGAACTGATAACAGTGCATCAGAAAGGGCATTTGTAATGACTGAATCGACTGAGGTTCCGATCTTCCGTTTTGATCCGGTGAGATCCTCTCTGACCTTGGTCAGAATAGCATCAGTTGCAGAAAAGGCGACATCACTCTCAAGAAGTCCGATCTCAAGATCAGAAAGCGAATCTTCAATGTCTTTTTCAGAGATGATAAATTCACGATCCCTGACAAGAGAGACCACTTTCTGTGCAAAACCGGGTTTCTTCTTATCTCTGCTATCCTCTTCAGGCTCAGCAGGTTCAGGAGATTGCGATGGAGGAGACGGGACGTGTGTGTCCAGTGAAGGAGAGGGAGTATCAGGAGCTTCTTTTGGCTGCTCACTGATAGTGGTCTCCAATCGCTGCCTGACCGAGAAGAGTTTCTCTTTTAGCGCTTTGAACATCAGAGACCACTTACGTCCTTAACGGAGTTATCGCGGCCCTGCTCCACCGGCACCCTGTTCCTGCTGTGCCTGGCGGTAGAGCTGCTCAAGTCGTTTCGAGATGTCTTTGACCTGGGCATCAATCTTCTGCAGGACCTCATTCAGGTTCTTGCTTGATGCTTCCATCTCGGCAATCCGGTCCTGGAGATAACTGACACCACCCTCATTGGTCTTCTGGAGAATGATCTCAGAGCCAATGTTGACATACACTTCATCCGGGTGTTCTACCCGGGCCCGGACATTTACTCCGCCACCAATTGGCATAAGGATGGTGGAATCTCCTGCCTCTAAAAGAGCCTTCAGGGTCTCTATTGCGGCATTCCCTTCCCGGATCCCCTCTTCCATAATACCAAGCTGACGGGAGTAAACCTCTGCCTGCTGGTTATACTGGTTCAGGTATGCCTGAAGGGACTGAACTTCACGGGGATCAACGGGTGCCATAGGGATCACTCACCTGCACATTCAGTAAGGGTATCGATCTGAATATACATGCGTTTTAGCCGGTGTTTGCTACCGATCAGATTGTAGATCCGTTCCTGTGCCTGTTTCTCATTTGGGGCGGAAAGAACCTTGGTAAATGGCTTCCATGCGTGAAGCTCCTGGTACTTCCCCTTGATTTCATACTTCTTCTGGTCCATGTTTTACTCCTCAAATCCGAAAATATCTTCTATTCTTCCGAGTTCATAGCCGCTTGTCTCAACACCGGCTAGATACCCTTTGGTATTTGCCACGAGACCGGTCCCGACCATCGCGTTTCCCATATTGATCGAGCCCTTTCCAACCGGCAGCTCACAGACCTTCTCAAGAGTCGAGATCTCGTGCAAACTGCTGCGGGGATTTACCACAACGCCGCTATTCGTTGCCACTGCTGCCATCCCGACAACTTTCACATCACCAAGGGTGAGTGGGACAATTGGAACTTTCAGAAATTCTCCAATCTCTTTCTGAACCTTCTTGTCCATGTCAGGATGAACTGCTGCGAACTTGTCACAAGCGAGAATAACATTCCCGGCTGCGTTCATCCCATGTTCCAGGAAGAAGAGTTCGCGGTATTCACTGAGCCGGTCAGCTTCTGCCTGCGTGGCAAGACCGGAGACCACAAATCCATTGCTGTTTCCAGCAAGGAGAGAGCCAATGATCGGACTACCCTGAATGGTAGTCCTCACAATATCAAGATCAAAGGCCTCTCGGTACTGGTGCTCAAGCTCTTCGGGTGCATCGATCGGGATGACCGCGATATCCTCAAAGACGCGGGTAAATACGCCAATATGGGGGTCGCCTGCTACCGAGACCGTACGGTCCATCTCACTCCTCAGCCAGTTCCGCCTGCACCTGACCGTCTTCGAGCTTCATTGCCCGAACACGGATCCGTGCTGGCGGCTTCTGGGAACCACGGGACCAGACCTTCTCATTGATAGAGGAGTCGAGCTTCACGTCCTCGCTCTTCATGTGGTGTCCCAGAAACTCCCTGATATCCTTCATTGCCTTTGCACTGCGTCTCCAGCGGGGAACGCGCCGAACCGATCCCAGCGGAATGACATATACCTGCTCTTTCAGATTATCGACCATATTATTACACCTTCAGGGTGCTCCGGCGCCAGCTGTGACGGGCGGGGTGAGTCATGACTTTTCTCTTGGTCTTTATCATAACCCATTGTGGCACACGCCTGTTCTGCTGGGTCTTTTTGGAAAGCCGGATCTTCCGGCACTTTGAAACTTTGCTCATTGTATTTCTCCAGATGACCGTATTGCGGTCACGAGGGATTGCTCATGATTTGGCGGGAACAAGGACGAGACCGGAATGCCCCGGCTGTCAAGTTCCCTGCGTATCTCATGTTCATAGTCCCCGCTGCGGATCTGTCCGGTCTCCCCGTAACGTACTTCGAGGTACCGGGCAGCAAGCCGCTGTACCTCCCGCTTCGGATATCCGATAAGCGGGCGGACATAGGAACATCCGCATCCGTCTGATATACTCCGGACTTCGTCATCGGTCAGAAGGGGAACCCGGTCACCAAACCGGGTTCCATCACCGACAACCTCGTACGAGGTGCAGAGGATACGAACCGCCTCCCGGTGGATCCGCTGGATTGCCTGTGATGGATGCCCGCACCCTACTACCATATCTGCTGCCTCTTTGAGGAGGCCTTCGGGGAATACCCGTTTATGGTGCGGGAATCCAAGTGCTGCCGCCGCCCGTTCAATCTGCTCAATTGCAGATTCAGAAGAGAAGACAAAGGTGTTCAGTTCAACCTCATAATTCTCTGACAGCAAAAGCGCTGCAAGAGAACTATCTTTCCCTCCTGAGAACAGGACGCCGGCTTTCATCCTTTACGTCTGATATTGAATTCGCGCTTCGCTGGCGTTACCTGTTTAAGGATGACTTTCAGCTGCTCGTCATTGATCTTATTCTTGATCCTTCCGTTCTGGGCAAGCATGACCAGTTGTTGTTCAACGGACCTTGCAAAATCAGGCTTTGTAAGCCGGATAGTGTTAAGCCGCTCACGTGCTTCAGGCTCAAGAATCTGCATGAGTACAGAATGTATCTGTGCATCATACTGACGTTGCCGTTCGGCTTCATCCTGCTGGGAAGCAGCCTGTTGCTGCATCTCCATCATTCGACGCCGTCGGATCTCTGCTAATTCATCATCTCCCATTCAGGAGCACCTTCGTTTACGCGGACTCAGTTGCGATACTGTGCGCTACTCCATCGAGGAACGAAGCGCCTGCAGGTGTGACGACTCTGCCGCTCTTCTGCTGGGCAACATACCCTGCCTTCTCGAGCTGCTGAACCGCCTTTCGCAGGACGGATCCACTCCCCTTCACCGTTTTGTTCGGTTTGGAGCCTCTGTTCTTACTTCCACCATACACTGACCGCATCCGCTCAACACCGACCGGGCCGTCTACGTACACACGCCTCAGTACGGCTGCTGCACGGGTATACCACCAGTCAGAATCTTCAGGTGGCATCCCCTTGTGGGCACCGGTCTTTGCAAAGGCTGCCCATTCAGGAGCAGTTATCTCGGATTTTTCCTTCAGTTCCGCTGCAACGCGTGAAATCAGCTTCTCAGCAGGAACATCATATACAGTAGTCATCGATAGTCCACACTCTCAATGCAGATAGTAGTCTCTACTTATACGTATGAAGGATTCTTATATATTTCGTGAACGGGTGCCGGAGACAGATCCTGAATCTCCAAGTACCATTGTCCTTCCCCTTACCTGAAGAAGTATCGTGCCGCTTTCCTGTGCGACAACTTCCGGTTCCACTTCAACAGACTCAAGCCACTTTACCTTGATAACTTTCCTGGTCTTGATCTGGCTTTTGATCTCTTCGATGATCGTCTGACTCATACCCGATTTTCCAACCCAGATAGTCGGTTTGAGGTCATGGTACCCACCGGCTGGGGCTGATGTCTTTTTTCTTGAACTATTTCTGTCTTGACTCATGGTTTATTCCGATAAAGGGGGTAACGGCGGCGATAGCCGCATGCCATGCAGGTGACAACCACACGGCTACGGTGAATTCTGGTCTGCATAGTTACACCAGGCACAAAGAATCCGTAACAACTGCGGCAAAATTGCCGTCTGAGCTCATGAGGCATACGGATTCTCTCCTTCATTGCTATTCGGCGGGCCAGTGCAACGCACCGGTTGCTCCATTCAGGATTTTCAGGGAAGAACCGTGATGCCTGCGTAAAGAGAATCTGGATGCGTTCCCCTGCAACATGCCTGCGATCCGAACGCTGGTGACGTTTTCCCATTAATCATCCCGACCCGGGGACGGAGCCTGATTGGTATCAATTTTCACAACCCGACCTTCTATCGTAAGCCGTCCTTGAAAGAAGAGCCGGATTGCCTGCGGAAATGCCTTATGCTCTTCAACAAGAATCCGATCCGAGAGGATATCGCCATCATCATTCTCAAAGACGGGGACAGTCCGCTGTATAATTACCGGGCCTGCATCCATATCTTCTGTGACAAAATGCACAGTGCATCCGGCAACTTTCACACCGTAGTTGACTGCCTGCTCCTGTGCATGCAGCCCGGTAAAGGAGGGAAGGAGACTTGGATGAATGTTGACCATCCTGCCTGAATATTTCCTGACGATCTCACTTCCTAAAATCCTCATATATCCGGCTAACACCACAAGATCCGGATTATATTTCTGGATTGTTGCAATCAGAGCAGTCTCATATGCCTGTTTATCTGAAAACGATTTAAACGAGACGACTTCACCGGGGATCCCTGCAGCTCGCGCACGTTCGATTGCATGGGCAAGTGGGTTGTCTGTTATCAGGGCTGTACATACCGCAGGGATATACCCGTCAGATACACGGTCAAGGATGGCCTGAAAATTTGACCCTCTTCCTGAAGCAAGCACAACAAATGTCCCCTTTTTTACGTTCATGCACCGGCCTCTGATTTTTTGAGAGAAGGCGAGATCAGCAGTTTGATTCTGGTTATTCGTTTTCCTTTCATCTGAATCACAATCAGTCTGATGCCTCCATCCAGATCACAGGACTCACCAATTCGTGGAATATATCCCAGCCGATCGATGATAAGGCCTGCTATGGTTTCGTAGGTTTCGCATTCCGGTAAATCAAGCTCAAGTTCCTTGTTGAGATCTGATACCCACATCCTGGCATCAACAGAATAGACACCCTCTGCTACCCGTATCAGTTCAGGCTCCTCGGTATCGAACTCATCAAGGATATCTCCCACCAGTTCCTCAACGATATCTTCTACCGTGATGATACCAACAAATGCACCATACTCATCTAGGACAATAGCAAGGTGGTTTTTCCTGGCCTTCATCTCACGGAGCAGATCATCTATCTTCTTAGTATCAGGAACATAGACCGGTTCAGAGCAGAGCTCAACAAGCGGGTGATGGTTCCTGCCATCCATCACGGCAACAAAGACATCCTTGATATTGAGAATACCCCTGATGGTATCGATGTTCTCATGAAACACCGGGAGACGTGAAAACCCGGTCTTCTTAAATATTGCAAGGGCATCTTCTGGAGAGAGGGTGTCTTCAGCCATCACCACATCTATCCTCGGCGTCATCGCTTCCCTAACCCGGGTGTCTGCAAACTCAAAGACCGAGTGGAGCATCTCCTGCTCATCCTTCTCTATGGTCCCCTCTTCCTGTCCGACATCGATCCACTCCTTGATCTCCTCCTCTGTGATGAGATGTTGTGAAAAGACCGGACCACCGGTCATTTTACCGGCAAGAGCATTAAAGGTCCAGATGAGGGGGCTGAATATCCGCGAGAGCAGGTAGATCGTTGGAGAAACCCCAAGAGCAATACTGGTCTGGTGCCTGCTCGTGTACATCTTTGGCAGAATCTCACCAAAAAGCAGCAAAAAGATAACCACGCCAACTGTAGCGCCTGCAATTGCATATGGTCCCGGACCAAATATGCCGATTGCCAACGCGGTCACAACCGAGGCACCAAGAATATTGACAATATTATTTCCAATCAGGATCGTGATCAGAAACCGGTCAGGCTCCTCTTTCAATGTCAAAAGTGCCTGTGCACCTGGCATTCCTTCATTGATGAGGGTCCTGACTTTGGCACGGGTGATGGAGAAGAGTGCAACTTCAGAGCAGGAGAAAAATGCAGAACAGACAAGCGCCAGAATAAAGATGCCGATATAGAGGTAATATTCGATGATCACTAAAACCCGGACCCCCGCAATTCAGGAGCCGCTGGCAGATATGTGCATCCTGATGCCAGGGATACCTGTGAAATTCTCATAAAGAACTCAAACACCGTCCGGGGAGATTGATATCTCCACTCCTCTGATTAATGTGAGCGGGCCACACAAATATCAATCTTTTTCTGACACTGCCAGCTACCGAAAATCATGGAAATGTGATCCATACCTTGTGACATATGAAAGTCATGAAAGATGATCCCTGACAACTCTGACATCATCAGCGATCATCCTGA
This sequence comes from Methanospirillum lacunae, assembly GCF_003173355.1. Taxonomy (NCBI): domain Archaea; kingdom Methanobacteriati; phylum Methanobacteriota; class Methanomicrobia; order Methanomicrobiales; family Methanospirillaceae; genus Methanospirillum; species Methanospirillum lacunae. Next base: position 99,215 of record NZ_QGMY01000017.1, read on the forward strand.
TTTTTTCTTCTGCAGTGAGGGGATCTCCAACCGAGAGGTCGTTGATCTCCAGGGTGATAAGCCCATCATAACCTCCATCACCCAGGATATCAAGCGCTTTCTCTGCCCATGGGTTTCCTTTCACCGGACGATGCATGACACTGCCTGATGCCCCGGACAAGTGAACATTTGCAATCCTTCCTTCTGCAACCGATAAAAATTCACGAAGCACCTCTTCACCACGCGATGCAACATGGCATGAGTCCAGGGTGAATGAGAGCCAGTCACGTTCATTGAGGACACGGGAAATCTCTGCCGGCGTTGTGAGCAGAGCGTTTACCTGAGGCTCCATGTTCTCAATTGAGACAGAGACCCGTGATGATTCGGCATACGGGGCGATCTCATCGAGCATCTGGTCAAGACGCCAGTAATCGAGATCAGCAGGAGGCCTCTTTGATGTTCTCCTTCCCGGATGGATCGTGCAGACCTTGGCTTTAAGAGACTCTGCAAGTTTTATTGAGAACTGTATCCATGAGATCGACGCCCTGACCACGTCAGGATTTATTGAGCAGGGATTGAGATCCAGCACCGGAGCATGCACTGACAGAGGGGCAGGGAGCGGATGCTGTCTTATCACCTGGGCAAGGTGATCTTCAGAACGTCCTGAAAGCCACCAATCCGGAGTCTCAGGCCAGAACTCAAGAGTATCGGCGCCTGATATCCTGACTGCATCAAAGATCAGGTCAAGCGGATGGTCATGGAAGAACATCGTTGAGAAGGAGATCTCCATTACCATTGATTATCTATACCGGGGGAAATAACCGATCAGTGAAGATGGATCAGCTGACTCTGGATTCCTGGGGGACCAGTCCGAAACCTGCAGTTATGCGGGTATCTGAGGTTACTGCAGTGATAACCAGCCTTCTTGATACTCCGGAACTGACCAACATCAGGGTTACCGGCGAGATCACCAACTTCAAGAGGCACGGGTCAGGACACCTCTACTTCTCACTTTCAGAACGTCAGGGCGAGAAGGAGTTTGTGATCAGGTGTACGATCTGGAAGACTGCTGCAAAGTATCTGCCGTGGAAACCAGAAGACGGGATGATCGTAGAGGCGTTTGGGAGCATCAACCACTACGAAAGAAGCGGGCAGTATAATCTAATCGTCACCCAGATGTGGCAGTCAGGGGCAGGAGAGAAGGCCCTCCTCATCGAGCGGTGGAAAAGAGAACTTGGGCTCAAAGGCTACTTCTCTCCTGAACGAAAACGTCCTCTCCCTGATTACCCGACAAAAATAGGGGTGGTCACGTCAGAGACAGGAGCTGTCATCCACGACATCCAGAACGTACTCTCCTGCAGGTTCCCGGTGGAGATCATCCTCTCACCAACCGCAGTACAGGGTCCGACTGCCCATGATGAGATTGCCGCAGCAATCAGGCGGGTTGCCCCGATGGTTGATCTCGTGATTGTCGGGAGAGGAGGTGGGAGTTACGAGGACCTCTTCGCCTTCAACAACCCTGCTGTTGTAGAAGCGATTGCAACCTGTCCGGTACCGGTAATTGCTGCCATCGGGCATGAAGTAGATGTCACCCTCGCAGATCTTGCTGCAGATGTTAGAGCATCAACACCGTCCCATGCAGCAGAACTAGCAGTTAAGGACCGCAAGTCAGAACTCGAAATGATTTCGCAGATCAGGGGTCGCATTTTCAGACGGCTTCTGACCAGAGTAGAGCAGGCAGACGAGGAACTCAATGATCTCCGGGACCGGCTGTCACCGGTCAGGATGAACAGGACTCTTGCGGACCGCAGACAGTATCTCGTGGATATAACCGACAGGATGAATAACCTTTCAGATCTCTCGCTTGGAAGGTTCAGAGTTCAGGTCAGGGAACTGAACGCAAGGCTTGAAGCGAGAAATCCATCAGGTATCCTGATGAGAGAGATTCCTGAACGGAGAATCAGGATCGCAGATCTGAATGAACAACTCTGCCGTGGTGCAGACACTTTTCTTGCACGGTATCGTGCAGAAATCGAATCATTATCCAAGATACTTGAGGCACGAAGCCCGTACGCTGCTGCCAGGGATGGATATTGTATCGTTTTCAAAGACGGCAAAACAGTGTCTTCTGCAAGGGTGCTATCAGAAGGTGAGATGGTGGATCTCAGGTTCAGGGATGGATCAGCATCTGCAGTTATTGATCAGGTGAAACCGCATGAAGAAGTATGAGGAACTGGTAACAGATCTCAAAGAGATCGTGAAAAAGATCGAAGATGGTGAGACGAGCCTTGATGAAATGATTGCACTCTATGAACAGGGAACAGTAATCATCAAGCAGTGCGAGGAGCGGCTGAGTGAGGCAGAGATGAAGATAAGTAAACTTTCAAAGGAGTAATCATGAGAAAAATTCTGCTTTTTCTAACTATTCTGCTGATTGCTGGTGCTGTAACCATTTCAGGATGCACAAAATACGCAGATCCTGATCTCAAGATAACATCAAATCTTTCAAAAGTCTCTGATGATCCTGGTACGGGAAATATCACATATGATGTAAAACTGACAGTTGCCAATGTTGGGACCAACAATGCATACAAAGTCAAGGTCATGACCATCCTGTCAACCCCTAAGGATCTTTCTGAATACCGGTTTGTAAGCCGGACTACTGATGCCGGAGATATTGAGAAGGGAACAGTGAGGACATTTACCGAGCGAATGACTCTTCCGGCAACCAAGGCAAATCATGATCTCATCATTGCTGAGACACAGCAGCCTGCAATTGAGACGAAGATTATGTCAGTCTCTTCAAACGTGATGGGGTAGTCTGTAGAAAAACCTCCAATACTTTTATCCATCCAGATGGAGAAGAAGAGTCTGTGAGTGCTACAAACCGCATCCTTCTTATCCTGGATATTATCAAGGGAGTAATTGCGGTTCTTTTTGGCAATATCGGACTGCCTCCCCTGGTCCGATATCTGATCGGGATGCTCCACGGTTCAGGCCCTGTTCAGATCCAGACAAATACCCTTGTGATTAGCCTTGTTTGCCTACTGATAACGATCGTCGCGTATCATAAGACAGAGAATAAAATAATCAAGGCATTAGTGATAATCTGCCTCTTTGTCCCGGTTTTACTTATCTTTCTCTCGTATTTTACCGTGATGAAGGTCCCGATGCCGTTCTGATGTCATCAGAACAAGAGGGATTCACCCCCGATTATTTTCCTTCTCGCCTGATTCCAGATTATGAACCACTTTTTTAAACTCCTTTTCCTCATTCCGATCCGCTAATCCAAGACGATGGGCATTAAAGGGAAGATACTGTTCATGTACTTTTTCACAGGCCGTATCCATTCTGATCGTGCCTGTGTGACTTAAGATAGCCCGCTCATTAAAAGACAGGAACCGATCAAGCCTTTCAGTCCTTCATACATACCGGATTATCAGTTGATTTCCAGAGGTGTTGTCTCATGGCTTCGATGAGTTCTAGTTGTGATATGATATACGCTATTTATCCAGGGATGTAACTAGTATCAGAATTCCATCAATTTTCACTTCTCACGTGTATTAACCATTCAGAAAGACGGTCTATAAAGTCATTTTCGGTTATCCTTTTGACAGGATTTTTTTTCGATTCCTTCACATCCACATTCTGCTACCAGATACCTGATAATGTAATAAATTGTGATAACCGAAAAATGATATTGATAGCCTTCTGTCGTATATCCGTCCTACTCCGGACAGATCGCAGACACACAGGCAGGGTTTGTGAGGAATTTTACTGGGTGCTTCTCCGGAAAAGATATCGATATCAGGCGGATACTGATCATGGCTTACCATGAAATCGGAGAACAGGTATCAGTACAATAAAATAACTTGATCTCTTGATCTCCTGCCAAATGACAGGGATATATATATCAACAAATATAATGATCGACCAATACGAAGTCTCTACAACTGGTGATTAAGTCTCCGAATGTGTGAGAGTTTGTGCAGAACCCGGCAGGCGTAGTGAGATCTATGAAAAGACTTTGTTTTATTGAGAAGAAGAGAGAATATGAGACCATATGCAGCAACCTGTTTTTCCTGCTGCTGGCCGGGTGTATATGCATATTCGGAGTCGGTTATCCCATTGCAGATTTAGTGGATATATCCAATAATTCAACAGGTATCAATACAACATCAACAAATTTCCCTTTTACTGATGCCGGGCTTATTTCAGGTTTCAATTATCCGGAAGACCCGGATATGAGGGCACACCCTCATTTCAGATCAGATGGGGGTGAGACTGGACATAACAACACCACCGTTTCTTCATTGACATCCATCCAGGAAAGAGAGACCGGAAGTTCAGAACTAAATGCCAAGGCTATGAAATTCACATGGCAGAGATGTTTTGGAGGGTCATCGTATGAAACACCCATATCGATAAAACAGACATCAGACGGAGGATTTCTGATCGGAGGGTATACAGATTCATATGATGGAGATTGTTCAGAAAATCACGGCTCGTATGATTTTATTATCGTAAAAGTGGATGCATCAGAAGATATTGTATGGAAAAAATGCCTTGGAGGGTCATGGTTTGATGAGGAATGCGAGATCATCTCCACACCCGATGGGGGGTGTTTTGTAGTAGGTTCTTCCAACTCTGATGATGGAGACGTCTCCGGAAACCACGGAAGTACCGACTTCTGGGTTGTAAAACTGGATGGATCAGGAAACATAGTATGGCAGAAAAGCCTCGGGGGGTCATCATATGATGTGCCCTCTCAGGCAATTCAGACTGCTGATGGAGGATTCCTCATTGGAGGATGGACAGGTTCATCTGACGGAGACGTCACCGGATACCATGGATACACAGATATCTGGGTAGTGAAACTCGATTCATCAGGAGAGATGAAATGGCAGAAATGTCTGGGGGGATCAGCGTATGATAGACCTTATTCACTCATTCAGACCACCGATGGAGGATTCCTCATCGGAGGATACACAGGTTCATCTGACGGAGACGTCACCGGAAACCATGGAGACGCAGATATCTGGGCAGTGAAACTCGACCCTGCCGGAGAACTGAAATGGCAGAAATGCCTGGGGGGAAAAAAAAGTGACAGACTGTATTCACTTATCCAGACTATCGATGGAGGATTCCTGATCACAGGAGATACAAGATCATCTGACGGAGATGTCACTGGAAACCACGGAGAAATGGACATCTGGGTAGTGAAACTTGATTCATCGGGAGAGATGAAATGGCAGAAATGTCTGGGAGGATCAGCGGATGATTTTTCATTTTCAGCCATTCAGGCCTCAGACGGAGGACTCCAGATCAGAGGAATCACATACTCAAATGATGGAGACGTCACCGGAAACCATGGAGACGCAGATATCTGGGCAGTGAAACTCGGCCCTGCCGGAGAATTAAAATGGCAGAAATGCCTGGGAGGATCAGCGGATGAATCTCCCACTTCAGCCATTCAGACCATAGATGGAGAATTCCTGATCGGAGGATATACATGCTCATCTGATGGAGACGTTACCGGATACCACGGAGGAACGGACATCTGGGTAGTGAAACTCGACCCTGCCGGAGAACTAAAATGGCAGAAATGCATTGGGGGATCAGCAGATGATTATCCCATCTCGATCATCCAGATTACGGACAACCAATATGTAGTCTACGGGTCTACATACTCATTTGATGGAGATATTGTAGGAAATCATGGTGAAGAGGACTTATGGCTGGGACTCATAGATACAAGGTATCAGGTAATTGCCACATCCGACTCCATGACAATCGCATATCCCCCCGGAACCAGGTCATATGAAGAAGGAACCAATGCAGCATACCTTGCACAGGCGAAACCGGGTGCGGATCTCGTGAACGTCTCGGTTGATGGCACTCAGGTTGGCCCGGTGAGCAACTGGACGTTCTCGCAGATCTCTTCCGATCATACCTTTGCAACAACCGGTCAGCCGACCCCTGGTCAGGTCCATGCATTCTTCACGTTGAACACCACCTGGGGAGCTGTTCCATTGACTGTTCAGTTCACAAACCAGTCACTTGGAGAACCGACATCATTCCAGTGGGATTTCGGTGATGGTGAGACGTCAACAGAGCGAGATCCAGTTCATACCTACACAACTCCGGGTACATACTCGGTCACACTTCAGGCTCACAATGCCTGGACAGGAGGAGTAGCTACCTTATCCCATGCCCTGACCGCAACAGCCGGGATTGTTCCCTCTCCAACACCGACACCGGTCCCGGGTGAGATAACCGCAGCATTTTCAGCAGACCGGACGACAGGTTCTGCTCCAATGCATGTATCGTTTATGGATCTGTCAACAGGAAACCCGACATCCTGGGTATGGAGCTTTGGTGATGGAACCTTCTCTGCTTCGCAGAACATTACCCATATGTATTCGGCCAAAGGGACGTATTCGGTCAGCCTTACCGCTCAGAACATTGCCAACTCATGTACCATAGAAAAGAGCGGATACATAACGGTTACATAAACCAGTTAACCCAAAACCCAATTTTCAACTATTTCAAAAGGGATGACCTTTTGACAAAATGGATATTTGACAACTGGCAGATCCAGTGTGGATATTTTTGTCGGAATCCAAGGTAAGTTATCAGTATATCCATGATTGAATATACCCTGGGTGCGATACACTAAATTCCTACAACCCGTTTTCAAAGACAGTACCTCACTCTCATGTTTTTCCAATTTCGGTATCTGGTTGTGGATCTGCCCGGTAATCGGGATGAACCTGCTGATACGCGAAGAACGCAACAATAAGGATCAGAATGCTCACGAAAAAAGCATATGCAAATGCCTGGTGAAACCCGAGAGAAAGGTTCACAACATCAATGGATACAAGTTTTTGCATATTCATCCCACCGGTAAGGGGAAAATCGGGAATACCGAGCATAAAGATGATATTAAAAATTGGAATTCCAACGATCAGGGGAATAAACCGGGAAAGACTCATGAAACTTGAGATCATGCCCTGATATTTCTTTGATACCGAATGGATCACCATATTTGATGCTGACGTCCAGATAAGACCTGACCCCATACCAACCAATACCAGGCAGACTACCATATACCAGTAATTCTCAAAAATCTGAAAATAATATGCCAGAAAGTATCCGGTAATAAGAGGAATGCACCCGATGATATTGATATTTCTCCCACCGATTTTATTGAACAACATCCCGGCACAAATACCTCCAACCATTAATGCAACGGGAAATGAAGTAAACACAAGACCTGTAATATAGGGTGAGAGTTTCAGGACCAGTTGCAGATAGAAGGGAACAAGGTATACAAGACCATTGAAGGCAACAAACATCAGAATTGTTAATGCATTTATCATAAAGAAATTCCGTTGTTTAAACAGTCTCAATTCAAGGAGAGGCTGATTACTTCTGAGTTCACAGAACATAAACAAGCAGAGAGAACAGATTGCAAGGAGCATGGACCCGATGATTACCGGATTCATCCACCCATATGCCTGACCTTCTGAAATTGAAAACAGAAGGAAGGCAAGTCCAAGGAAAAATAAAACCGCCCCAGCCCAATCAAACCCGGGTATCCATTGTGCACCAGCCAAATCAGGAATTACTATCAATCCTAAAAGGATGGCACAAACTCCAATAGGAATATTGATATAAAAAATCCAGCTCCAGGAAAGGTACTGGATCAGTATCCCACCAACAGTTGGTCCAAGAGCCATTCCAAGACCTGCAAAAGTAAATATTGTGCCCATCGCCTTGCCTCTCATCTCCATGGGAAGAAACGCAGCGACCATTGCAGGACCGATTGCGGTTATCATCGAAGCCCCAATTCCCTGGATTGCCCTTGACGCGACCAATGCCGGAAATGAATCAAAGAAGACCGGGAAAAAACCACAGGAAAAAGATCCCAGAGTAAAGATTCCAAAACCTGTTAAAAACATTTTTTTGTATCCAATGGTATCTGATATACTTCCAAATATCAGGACCAGACCGGCCATTACTAAAACATACACTGTTAATGTGGAACTCGTCGTCCCTGGAAGGATATTGAATAATGCAGATATGGTAGGATTTGCGACACTCACGATGGTTGCATCAAATGCAGCGATAAAATTGGCAAGAGCGATTGAAATTATGAGAAGCGTAAACCGGGTATGATCAGAATGCTCCTCTTGTGTCTCCATACTACCCCTTTTGCTTTTTGTGAATATGAGAGTGACGAAGTGTTCCGGCCCTAACCAGCACTATCATCCTGCAGGGTCAGACTTCCACTCCGCTGCCATCACTCAGGGCAGATTGCAAACACTCGTGCAGGAAATCCGGACCCGTCACGCGGTTTTGGAAATGTAACAACAACCAATGCCCCGGACTCTGGAACCTGGTCGAGATTTGTGAGCAGTTCAACCTGATACTTATTCTGGGAGAGGATGTATGTCTCCAGGGGATACTTGTCACTGCTTACCACAAGACCCGGATCTGTATCAGTTGTTTCATGTCCGGATGCTGTAATATTGCAATTTTCATAGAGGTATGTCAGAACGTCCTGACTCCAGCCGGGATAATGGGCAATTCCTTCTGCATCAAGGTTCTGCATGGCATCCTGATCAGGCCATTTCTTTGACCAGTCAGTTCTGAGTGCCACAAATGAGCCTTGCGGGATAGGCCCGTACTCCTTCTCCCATGTTCTGATATCATCCATTGAAACGACATAATCCGGGTTTTCCATCACCTTCTGGTGAATATCAATCACAACAAGGGGAAGGATCATCTCTCTCGGACTTATCTGATCAAGGGTCCTGAGACCTTCAATAAAATGGGCGGGCGGGTCCACATGGGTTCCCCATTGCCCCACGTGGGAGTAATCCTGCATATAAAAACCTGAACCAAGAGTTCCATTTCCCGGTTTATATGAATACAGGGTTTCCACTGTTTCATCAGGGGCTCCTTTCCAGTGAGGAATGCCTGGCTCAAAGGTGTGAGTGAGATCAACAAAGGTGCAATTCTGAAAAGTTTCCCATATCCCGGTAAGGTTTTGAGAAGGATCTGAAGCGACTGATGCCGGAAAACAGATGAACATCACAGCACAGAATACAATGAGTAAAGCATAGAGCGAACCTGATGACATATCTGATGATGTATTATTCTTGAACCATAAAAAACCAAACCGATACCATTACAGAAAGAAGGTAGTGAGAACGGGGATATATATCTGCAATAGTATCATCACCACGGGAATCGTAATTTCACAAAATCCAGTATTATCCAATGAAATTTGCAACGATAGGGAAGAATTAACTACCTTTGGAACAATGGGAAGACACCTCTAATGGAAACATAAATTTATTATCAATCTGGTAAATTTAGCCGATATTGGGGAAGGAAGTAATAATGATTCAAAACAAAAAAGTAAACCCCAAAAATGCTCAACCCGGCATGAATGGAGTTACAACTCCGGTATCCACTGATGGATCTCCCAAGAGTAAAAGCATCTATCGGAATGTATCGGCAGATGGGACTCACAACATCCACCGAAACCCTTCTGAACAGAGTAATCCGGTCAGCAAACCAGGATCAAAACTTAAAAAGAAGTAATCTGATAGTGTTTATATACCTGATTTTCCTGAGTGCCGGAACCAGATGGAAATACACAGGTAATGCAGATGATGTTACACTCCCCCAGTAAAAGATACCTCATTGGATGAAATTCTCCTCCTACAATATTGTCCGATTTGAGGAAGATCATCTGCATCTTTTTTCGTAACCACGGACGTTCCTACATAGGTTGATATTTCTCAAGAGAGAGGAAACAAATTCAGACCTTTGCTATTGAGAAGAGTTTCATTTTAGAAAAAAGCCTGATACCCACAAGATAAAATGCTCGTTTATCCCAGGGAGTTGTATCATTTGATGCTCTTTCCGGGGTGAGGAGATTCAATTATTGATTCCCGGACAGGGGTATCTCTTCCCGGTATACAGAAATCTGTGGGGCGGTCATGGAGGCGATGAACGGAATAATCTCGTATTCGGCAACACCATGAATGTAAAAGGGATCCTCTTTGATGATGGCCCTCACCGCTTCTTCGTTTTCAGCTCTTGCAATGATAATCCCGCCAGTCCGGGGAATCCGTCTGCCGGAGAGGAGAAAATTCCCAGACTCATAGTTTTTCTGGAGGTACTTTGTGTGTTCCGGGACATGGGAATCAACGGTCTGGAGATCGGTTTTGTAGTGAAGAAGAAGGAGATACATGCTTACCCTCAATAATAGAAAGGACTAAATGATCCTGACTATCTATTCGTATAGTTGGAGATTTCGATATTTTTAGTCTTATCCCTGTTATTTCCAGTTGGAAAGGTTGTTGAGGGGAACAATCCGATTTAGGCTATAACACCAGTCATTCGACCAATCGTGGATCTCATCAGTGCAATCTGCATCACAAGTATAAACCGATACTATCAACATGAATTTTTCCCTATCAATAGTATGGCAAAGCAGATGCCAACCCCGGGGCACTGCCTTCTCTGCAAGGAGGAGGTCTCAAAACGGACCATTAAAACCCTTATTATAAAAAAACGCCATGATCCAGATGGCGTTTCGCGTTCTCTTATTATGGTTGATACACCTTATTCGTCACCATACTGGCTCATGTTATCTGTAGATCCATCTGCAACCCTTAAAATCTTGATGACGTGCTCAGGGGAGTGTGGTTGAAATGTTGTGGACATTTGAGTTCATTTTTCTTGATGGAGAAGAGATTGAGATGACCTGAGAGGATGATGCAATAATTTCAGGCAAGAAAGGGACATCATCTAAAAAGAATTCTTTGAAACCAATCCTCATTCCAGGGAATTCGTTTGAGTATATATATGATTATGGTTCTACCACCGAACTGCGCCTCAAGGCCGGAGAACAGGTCAGGATAAAAAATACCGGTGAAGCGATTATAGTTCTTGGGATGAACGATCCACCTGCATGGACATGCAGTGAATGTGGAAAGCCCGCAACTTTTCATTACAATGAAGAGGATAATGAAACTGTACTCTGTAATGAGTGTTCAGAAAACCCTGACCTCGATGAGTGCTATCTGCTCCCGATTACAAACTCACCCCGCACCGGGGTTTGTGCGTACGAGGGAGGCCGGTATGATTAAGAAAGGGGAGTAAGTTCTGCTCGGTGGATATTGACAGAATCCCAATATGTTTTTCTATAAGTGAACTTGCCCGATCGCCTCTCCCGGAGAATATACCAGTGCAACGGTTACCTCACTTTTCAAGTTATCATACCACTGATAAGGTTAATTTAAATTTAATTAATTATTATTGAACTTAGTATATGATTTTAAATTACATACTCAGAAAATAATAAGGTGATTGATCGACTTAAGTAAAAATATTTTACCGGTTCTGATCACTATCACAAGTACATAAATCTGGATGTTTCTCATGAAATCGAACATGGCAATGTTTCTTGGAAAATTAATCCTGATGACAGTATTACTGGCAGGATTAGTATGCGTCCCATCAGTATGTGCTGCTCAGACAGGTTCTTCGTCTCAGGGTGCAACACAGACCATTACTGATATGGCAGGAAATTCAGTTGAAATTCCTGCAAGTATTGAACGTGTGGCAGATCTCTGGCATGCACATAATGAAGTCATGCTGATGCTTGGAGCTGGAGATAAAATCGTTGCAACGACTTCAAACATCAAGTCAATGCCTTTCTTTAAGAAAGTAGATCCACAAATCAATGACATTCCTGCTGCTCAAACTGGAACAGGAGCCGGGGATATTTCAATGGAAACACTGGTTTCAACAAAACCCGACATTGTTATTTTGTCTTCAGTTACCAACGAAACTCAGGACAAACTTACAAGTGCAGGAATTCCTGTTGTCATAATGATGTTCAATAACTTTGACGACCTGAAAAAGGCATTCCTCCTCTCTGGATCGATACTCGGCGATTCAGAAAAGAAGAAAGCAGATGAGTATATCACATACCTTGACTCTAAACTATCCGAAATAAAGGATATCAGCTCAAAAATCCCGGCAGACAAAAAACTGAGTGTTGTTCACATCCAGAGTCTGGAGCCACTCAAGATTGACGGTAGCAACACCATCATTGATTCATGGATCAACGTAGCCGGTGGAGTGAATGCTGCTGCAAAAGATGTAAAAGGAAACATGCAGGCTGTAACCTTTGAACAACTCCAGGCCATGAATCCGGATGTCATCATCATCGGTGGCACTGTAAAAGACAAGGATACCGTAATGAAGGATCCAAAATGGCAGGCACTCAAAGCTGTTCAGAACGATAAGGTCTATGTGAATCCAAAAGGTGTGTTCCCCTGGGACAGATACGGAGCAGAAGAGGCTCTTCAGATCCAGTGGGCAGCAAAGACCCTGTATCCGGATCAATTTAAAAATATCGACATAAAAGATGAATTCAAGAAATTCTACACTGAATACTTTAATTATTCATTGACAGATGACGATATTGACGGGATATTAAATCCCACAGCATAAACACCCCTTTTTTCCTGATCCCGGGTACCAATGGGACGATGTAACATGGATACATACCGATTACGAAACTAGTCACTGAGATACACATCAGACAACGACAGCAATACTGTTCGAAATTGCATACCGTTTTTTAATTATTTACCAAAATGTGTAGATATTTTTAGACATTTGCTCAATCATTGAAAGTCTGGAGAAAAAGTCCCGGAACGTATCAAAATCTATGAGTTCTTCAGCATCTATTGATCAGATAACACGGGTAATTTCTGACGCAGCAGCAGTGGTTCAAAGAATTTCTGATGAAATGAGCAGATTTGTTACGTCATGAGGGAAAGCATGGATAAATAGATTATTATTTTCTTATGTGGATGATACTCTGTCTAAATAACTTTTACAGATTCTCTGTCTGGAAAGCGTTATCTGGATGGGCAGAAGGATAATTTCAACGTACCATTGTGGTAAAATATGCCCTTTCCCTCTTTTTCATCATCATAGAGCTTAAAGTACAGTACCGGTATATCTTCAGAATTGCTCCAGTTGCTCACTTCTCTGAAGTATCTGTCGGCATTTTCCTTCGAAGGTACAGCTGAACCTATAGTCTCCCCAGCTGATGGAAACCCGGTCTCTGATATGACCACGGGTTTACCTTTGCTGACTTTCTGTATTACCCGGTATCTCTGTTTAAGATCTTTCATTTCCTTATCAATTCTTACTCCTGCATAGAGAGGGTAAATATTGGCATACACTGCATCAATCTCATCAACAAGTTCCGGGTTATCACGCCAGTTTTTAAGAGTTTCAACAGTGGTAACAGTCATATTTGGTACAGCTGTTTTTACTTGTCTGATGTAATGTTTGAGTTGATCTGCTGTAACATCACCACGGAGAAGTGCTTCATTTCCAACAGCAAGTACATCAGCATCTCCCAAGCGACCCAGGTTAATCAGTTGCTGAATCTGGTCCTCATTTTTCGTAAGGTTTTTCCCAATCCATGCTCCAGCTACAACCTTAATGCCCATCTGATGTGAGATCTCACCAATTTTTTCGCTGTAATCACCACAACTGTATGTCCGTATCCATCTGACACCAGACCCCAGAACAGAGAGCCGATCCCGTACATGTGTCTCATTTATTGTTCCATTGACAATCGGATCTAAACCCTGGTTTATTGAGCTATAACATACCCCATACAGGGACTGGACACACGGGGGAGAGAGTGATTCTCCTTGGAATTGAATTGCAGGTTCCTGATTACTCACCGATACGGTGTCTGCTGATCCATGCATGGCAATAATAAAAGAACAGACAACCAGTCCAACGAGTGCAGGCCACTGATATGTGGTGATCCTTTTATTCATAGGTTTTATCGTCCCTTCTCTTGACGGACTAATATCATCTAATCCAGTATATCTGCCACCAGTGATGATATGTGTCTCATTCATTTAGCAGGTATCACAGAGGTCAGAATTTGGATTGTATAGTATTCTGGATATTATATACAAGAATGACTTTTACTGGATTAAATTCGGCGGATGAGATGATAAAAATCATTTAAAATGACGAGTCAGTTCTGATTCCATGCAATTGAATCTCTTGTTCACCTAAAATAGGCTATAGTTAAGTGATTCAATGTTTTTCATGAAGAGGTTTCTGGTTTGTGTAAAAAAAGTAAACGATAAGCAAAAAATTATTTATTCTGCTTTATTGAGGGTCAGTTGCTAATCGTACACCCATTTCAAATGCCTTTTGACAATCAATTGGGAATACTTCTGCTCTTCTCCGAATCTTCCCCTCAACATCATGGCTTGTTGCAACCACCTTTGAGTAATCTTCAAATTGAACCGTATCAAAGCTGAGGAGCGATTCAGAATCTCCGAATATCATTCGCGTGGAAAATTCATTAAACTCAACGTGTTTATCCAAACCTGCTTTCTTAAACCACTCTTCTGTCACGTTCATTGTATAAATAAATCCCGATTTTACCTTTTTTTGAAACAGGGAATGACCTGAATTGCTATATTCAAGGTACTGAAAGAGTAACCGGTCAAGAAAAGCAGCCATCTCACCAGATACGCGTCCCCAGTAAATAGGAGATCCAAAGATAAGACCATCAGCCTCTTCTACTTTTTTGAAAACTTCAAGCAGGTCATCGGGTATCGGGCATTTACCGTAACTTTTTCCTCCTTTGATTTTACAAGCAAAACAACTGGTGCATCCTTTATACTCCAAACCATACAGATGAATCAGTTCAGTCGTAGCTCCCTGTGATGCTGCACCTTCAAGAGCCTTATTCAAAAGGGTGGCAGTGTTCCATTCTTTTCGTGGACTTCCATTAAATGCAAGAATTTTCATTCTATTATCTCTCCAAATGTCTACTATTATTTATACGAGTGAGGTTCAAAAATATAGTAGTTACATTTATTGAAGCAACTATAGGACAGGGATCTAGTATTCGTAACCATACTGAATCGAACAATAACGAGTGCATTACCAGGATAGAGAAGATTCTTTCAATTATAGGGAGCAAATGGACTATCCAGATTTTAAGGGAATTGTCGAGTGGAACTAAAAGATTTGCTCAGTTACAGAAGTCACTGAAAGGAATCAGCCCGAAAACTCTTTCGACTCGACTACAGGAGCTTGAGTCATATAATATAATTACTAAAACCGTATATCCCGAGGTTCCACCACGAGTTGAATACTCATTCTCATCACAGGGTGAAGGATTAAAAAAAGTCCTCTTTGATCTCTATGAATGGGGTGAAGAATTCCTTGGTGATGAATAAAATTTGTTTAATGAAATGCCTTATCATTTTATTCAACTCAATTCTAAAAGATACCATTTAGACGATTTTTAATGATCCTGTAAAACTCTTTATGATATGTTTATATCCGATTCGATTGTTGTACAAATATGAGAGTCGGGTTTATTCCTCTTCTTTGTGGACTCTTATGCATTTTATTATTCATTCTTTCCGGATTGCCTGTAGGGCATGAACTTGCCGGTACCGGAGCCAAACCAACTGTCAAGTTTGTGTATGCCTCCTCTGGTATCATGCCCCAGCTCCTGAACACTTCCCAGGTGGATGCATTCATTGTCTGGGAATCAGTTGTATCAACAGCAAAACTTGGGAAAATAGGCACAGTCATAGCCCGGGATGGTGATATTCCCCCAGATCATAAATGGGAGAATGCGGCCTGCAATGTACTGGTCATGCGAAATAATTTCGTTGAACAGTACCCGGAAATTGCAGCACTTCTTTCAGCGGTTACTATTGCCGGCAACCACCAGATAGAAAAAGATCCTGATACTGCCCGGAATATTACAGCAAACTGGGTATACGGGTCAAAACCTATCCGTTCGGCAGGCCTTTATCTGAATCCAATAGATGTGGAAAATCAAGCATTTCAGTACATTACCTTTACCAGTTCAGCCCCGCTTCCTGATATTTCACGGCTGAAATCATCAATGGATGAAGATTCTTCTCAAATGAAAGTTGATTATATCAATGGTTCTGTCATGCTCCGGGCACAGGAACTCATAAACGGATCATCACCGGTTCTCTCTAACGATCCTCCGGTTGTCCGCATTGGGTATCTTCCCTCATCAGATCTCTATGCCCCGCTATATGTCACAATTATGTCTCACAAGGAGATTTGTGATACATATGGATTTTGTCTCGCCCCGGACTCAGGAACATCAGGACGGCCGACCGGTGCATCACTTCTTTATCATAATCAGACCGCTGCAAAGGTAGTGTTGCTTCCTGGATCTGTAGGAGGAGGAGTTATGACCGGTCTTGGACAGGAAGCAATGGAAGCAGCCTATATCGGGAGTGTTCCGTCAGAACTACAGATTTCAATGGGAAATGATGCATCAGTTATTCAATCGATCAATGCTGGGGGTTCAGGCCTCATCGTTGATAATTCTGCACCCTGTACTGACTGGAACTCGTTTATCTCATGGGTAAAAGACCGGTCAGCAAAAGGAAATCCGGTTATTGTAGCAGTTCCCCAAAGTTCAATTCAGGAAGAGATGATGAGAGAAGCGTTTGATTATGAAGGAATAAACATCCTTTTGTATGGTATTCCCCCACGATGGAGTGTGAATGGCTCATAAACATAAGATTTCAAGAGGACTTTTGCTGCCGGTGATGATCTTCATCATCTGGGAAATTCTCTCTAAAAGTATTGGTAACAGTTTCATTCTCCCGGGATGGGAACTCATTATCCCGGTCCTTATTCATCCGATGGAGTCCCTGTTTGGGGGAGCCTCCCTTCTCGAAAATGCTATTGTGAGTCTTCAACGTGTCATCATCGGTTTTTTGCTTGCCGTTATGTGTGCAGTCCCTCTTGGTCTTCTGAGTGGCTGGTCTCAAAAAATAGATGATTATATAAATCCACTAATTCAGGTGCTCCGTCCGGTTCCTCCGATTGCATGGATGCCTCTCGCCATTGCCTGGTTTGAGATAGGGTTTGGATCACTCATCTTTATCATCTTTATCGGTTCTTTCTTTCCAGTGCTCATCAGCACGATTGAAGGAGTTCATACTATCAGGGGGAGGTGGCTTGAAGTGGCACAGACTCTTGGGGCCACCACCGGTGAAACGTTTCTGACAGTTGTAATCCCCGGGGCACTTCCCTTTATCTGGACCGGGCTTCGACTTGCATTTGGAGTCTCATGGATGTGTCTGGTTGCTGCAGAAATGCTTCCCGGAACAAGTGCCGGCCTTGGATATCTCATCATGTATGCATATAATCTCGGCCAGATACAGGTCATTGTAGCAGGTATGATCGTAATCGGCACTATCGGCATCATTTCGGATTATATTTTTAAACTTGGCCAATTACGCTTTTTTGGCTGGCAGGGGAAAGAATGAATGAAGTCCTTGTTGTTGACAATATATCAAAACAATTTATCGATGATGATTCTGTTTGCCGGGCAATAGACTCACTTTCATTAACGATTCGTAAAAAAGAGATTGTCTGTCTCATGGGGCCTTCCGGATGTGGGAAGTCTACAGTCCTGCGAATTATATCCAAACTTGAACATGCTGATTCAGGTCAAATTCATGGAGGTGACGGAGTTTTTTCAGAACAGTTGCGTTCTGCTATGGTTTTTCAGGAGCACGGGCTCTTTCCCTGGCTTTCAGTCAGGGAGAATATTGCATACGGGCTCAATATGAAAGTCAGGTTTTCCTCGAAAGAGCAGGTGAACCAAAAAGTTACAGAACTCCTTACCCTTGTCCGGATGGAGGAGTTTGCAAATTCTCATCCTCACCAGCTCTCCGGAGGGATGAAACAACGGGTTGCGGTTGCTCGTGCCCTTGCGGTGGAACCAGAAATTCTCCTCATGGATGAACCATTTAGTGCTCTTGATCCCTTCACCCGTCGTGAACTTCAGGACGAAGTGCTCAGAATTCGCAATCAACTCAATACAACTTTTTTTATCGTGACTCATAATCCTGAAGAGGCAGTGTATCTGTCAGACCGGATTGTTATCCTTACACACAGACCGGCGGTGGTTCGAAAAGAGATTCCGGTTTCTCTTCCTTTTCCCAGGAATATGGCAGATCCAAGTACTATCGCTCTAGTTCAGGATGTTACCCGGCTGGTTGCATCAGGTACATAAATTACTCTTTCTTACTATCCAGGAGTCGGCTATGGCGAAATTTATTGATCTTTTCCACCGGTTTTAGTGTTCTCATTACTATTTTCAGACCGGGTGGATATTGTTCATTCCCGGCCAATTCGTGTCAAGGGCCTGCCATCACCTGACATTCATCACAAACCAACATCATTAAAAATGGAGATGATGTGAGATAGAAAACTCCCATATTACATCAGATATATCTCAACAAACAATGCTGCCTTCTTCTTCGGCCAGTACTCGAGCATATGCCAGACCTGTATGACATCAACCTCAAATCTTCCGCCTTCCTTGCCCGGAGTATCAAACACAACCCCGAGACCGGAGGGAGATAACTTTACCAAACCAGGAAAGGAACTATCTCCGTTCCTTTCTACAGATTTAAATTCCCAGAAATATCATTTTTCAATGAAACAATACAAACTGTTTCAGTGATTAAAGGTTACCAGTTCACTCCACTCAATAACCTTTTTGGCAATTTCTATCGCTTCTTCCGGGGAGAGAGTATCAGTAATAGTATCATCATATCTTGCCTTGACTGCATAAAGATTGAGAAGTGCAACCATATCACCATCAACCGGTAATGTGAGTGAAAGATCCTGAATCAATTCAGTCAATTCAACAAGATCATGAATCTTCCTGATAGGAGTACCTTTCCGTATCAATACTGCCTTTAACCCTTTTTCCACCGTCTGTTGAGCATGAAAGCAGATAATTGAGGATGGTCCATCCTTTTCAAAAAGGATTTTTGCAGCAATAAGATCATCATGACCGAGACGGATTAATGCTGCACTCTCCTCCTCAGCACTCATACAGTACCTTTCCTTCTGATAAAGCCCAGTATACAACAGTACCTGGAACCGGATCTCTGGTTTTCTCTGTCGGGTACACCAGAATATCGATACCAACACCGGGGGCTATCCTGCCGGCTGCTTTTCTCAGCCGTACCATCTCCATTCCCTGGTGCTTCACAGTATCCTCTATTACCATGAGATCAATATCTGAATCTGAAGTCTCTTCCCCGCGGGCATATGAACCAAACAGGATGATTTTTCGTGGATTCGCTGCTTCAACAAGGCGCCTCACCACATTTTGTATATCATCCATAGTTACCGGTACCTGGTTCATAATTCACCACATAATTCTGAAAGAGTACATCCAGCCTGAATATCCCGAAATATGTAATTATAGGATTAGTGTCGTTAATAATAACTCTCATCTCTCCTTTCTTGTTGACACACTGTAGCATCTATCCAATATTCTTCTACTACACCTCCATCTCCTCAAACAACGCTGCCTTCTTCTTCGGCCAATACTCCAGCATATTCCAGACCTGCATGGCTACAGCCACAAACCCTCCGCCTTCCTTGCCCAGAATCTCGATCACAAACGATTTGATCCATACATTTTCCGGGGTTTAGGTCTTAACCGAAATTTACTGACCCAATCTGGACAAATTGAGAATTGAATTCCCAATCTGTCCATAGTGATATTCAATGCTCTCAAGAACAGCCGGAAAAAAGATGCTGGAGTCGTTCAGTCTTAACAAACTCCTTCGGGTATAAGGGGTCGACTGGATCCGGCCAGAGGGATGCACAGATTACTGCACGGCAAGCAGCAAGAGACCGACGAGCCCACCAGATATGAAGTGTCGAAATATGATGACCATGACGGATGGATTTCTCACGACGGGCACGTTCTGATAACTTTCTTGATCGGAAGATCAACATCAATGAGATGCTTTAGGTAGGAGGAGGTTTGTTGAGACATTTTTATCAGATGTGTGTTAAAGCACGATTTCTTTTGGAGGATCATGAAATGGTTTATCAGAATCAGGGATAGAATCTAAATATTCAGCTACTTTCCCATTAAATGGGATAAAATCACCAAATACTTCCTCGTAGTTTTTTGTCACATCGGGTATCCGGGTATGAACAACTACTACCTTATTCCATCGCTTTCCATGTCGGTGGATCTTAGCTTCATGAATAATATCTCTGATTTTCGTATCAGATGTGGCTAAAGAATATCCCAAAAAATACAGTTCATCTGCTTCTGCGATCTTTTCTATTGCAGCATTCGAGATCTCAATAAGATAAGGGGACCTCTCTACTTTTTTTCCAAATGGGGGAACAATTAATGACTTTGGATCAAATTTTTCACAGCAAAAATATCGTTCTTGCTCTTTCGGAGGGAGAGTTTTTATATATTCAATATATTTTTGAACTCCGCTCCATGGTGTAAGGTATGTTACAAATAATTCTCCACAATTTGTACATCTGCCCCAATTTATTGAACCGTGTAGCCGAAAAACGTGTAATTTATATTTAACCCAATCCGGGGGTCTAATGCGATAACAAATTGGACCATGACAAGCCAGATCAACGTCAGGGGATAACTCACAATAATTTACCCCATAATCAATATCTGTTCTATCCAATACTCCAGATAATGCGAATTCAAGAAAATGGTCATAATTAAAGGTGAGTATAGTATCTCCCGGGTCGACGATTTTGGCGAACTTACAATAATTTCTCACGTAACCTTGGGCTTCGCTTGATAATGAACTGATATCTCCATCATCTTTACACGAACCATCTCGAAGAGAACGATAATATTCCAATTCTCTTTCCATATTAAGAATATTTTTGGCTCGTATTACTCCCCCCATATCTTCCTCATCACAAAGATATGCGGCATATGGATTATCAATCGGACCGATATCTAAATCTGTATTTATTTTGTCCCATGTTTTAGCAATTATTTCAATTATTGCATTAACAAATACCTGACGTAAAGAAAACAGCTCTTCTGGAGAATAATTTTTTAAAGGAGATCCCTCAATCAAACAATTGTCTATTTCTGATAATATTTCTTCAATATTTGGAGTATTATCTGGGAGATATACATCAGAGAGAAATTTGAGTATCTTTTTTTGATCTTCCTCATTCACGAGAGATAAAAACCGGTCTTCTAAAAAGTTTCTAATTATTGGAACTCCACAATCGGCTGACATTCCAGCACCGATAATAAAAACCCGTTTTGGAGAGAGATGGGATACTTCTGTTTCACTCATGAATATTCCTTTGATAACTCCTCATAGTAACAATATTTGTGCCAGATATGCTCCGGCTCATAAGTCCTCACCTCAATATAATCCTGGCTCATATCCGCACATATTCTCACTCCTCCCAGACATAATATGTCCCCTTCCTGGTTCCTTTTTGCTGAATTGAAGGGTACTTCTCAACCATTTTATTGAGTAATTTCGAAGCCTGGGATCCGGTGAGGGTGCATAAATCCATCACCCCGGACCGGGTAATTTTTCCATGTTCTTTAAGCCAGGTTATAATCATCTGTTCCTGCTGGATTCTATCAAACCCTTTGGCTCTGACATAAGCTGAGGATTCATTCAGCCGCTTGTACACTCTTGGAGATAGGATGTAATGTCTGCCTCCTTTCTCTCCAACTCCTTGGACAAGCCCTCTTTCAATAAGTCGTTCAAGCGTAGCCTTCGCTGAATTCAATCCTTTCTGGGTCAGGTTGCCCGCTTCAGCGGTGGTAATCCTCCGCTCTGAATGGAGGGCATTTAAAATCAGCAATTCATCAAGTTTCAGAGATTTCCCGTTTCTATCCTGTTCAAAGACCAGGGCAGCGAATTCAAGCGAAGACTCTCCTCCCGGGAGAACAATCCGGACCGCATTTGAATCAGTTCGTGAGTAATCGGGAATCGGTCTGCCATAGGTGATCTGACCGATGTAGATCTTATCGACACCCCGCCCGGTCGTCTCCACAAGTCCGATTCTCCGGAAAACTTCAGCAAGTCGCGGGTTCCGGGGCTTCGGTTCATGTACGAGGATGTTGTCTAAGGTGACCCCTTCAGGAAACCCTCCGGGATTGGTAATGAGAATATGGTCTGTCTGCCACTGGATGAACACTGGCCCGGATTTTGCATAATCCCGGTGAAGAATGGCATTCATCATCGCTTCACGAAACCCTTCAGAAGAATAATCCGGAATCGGAACACGGAATAACCCAACGATTACTTCGCGTTCTGCATTCCGGGCATTGAAACGATCCTCAATCTCCTGAAGAACGCGGGAGAGCGGGCCATGAAACACATCATTAAGCCTGACATCTCCCCGTTCATCGAGAACCTGGAAGAATACCTCATGGGTAGGAAGATAGGTCGTGATGATTTCATCCTTTCCAAGGAGCAATAGACCGGCGTAATTGGGGATGAGCACTCCATCCTTGGTTTCCACAAGTTTTAGAGCTTTTACTAACTCCTCGTCTGTCAGTTCAAGGAGAGTATTCTCTCCTTTGCGGGCTTTGATGATCCTGCGAATCCACGCGAAAGCAACCGGGTCGAAAGCATCGAACCTAAGATTAGGAATCTGTTCAGCGGTCAGGTCTATGGATTGAATCTGTATCCTCCGGGAGAGATGATCCCGAGGATAGAACGGAACAGATTGAGGCTTTCCCTGAGTCTCAATAATCCGATGGAGTGCTTTCCCTTGAGAGGTCGAGCAGATCTCAGGGTGTTGATCCACCTCAATCGAGATAACCTGAACGTCATCAACAGGCACAACCGATATACGTGTATTAATATTTGGCACAGTCTTGGTGTAGATCATCGCTCTGATCTTAACCGGATCAATCCCCGTACCTGACCGATTGGGGATTCCGGTTACTGTCCCGTCATCCTCAACTCCAAGGAGAAGCACTCCTCCGTCGGTATTTGCCATTGCAACAATATCAGATACAATCTCATCATCGCTTTGGATCCGGTGGAGTTCAGATTTGAACTCCCTGCCCAGACCCTCACCCGCTGCGGCTAATCTCCGGATCTCCTCCTCATCCATCAGTCTGATGCTCCCAGAATCGAATCAGCCCCAGCATGTATTTGTGTAGATTATCCGGAGTTTTCATAGGCTTCTATAAATTCTTCACGAGGTATTGCTGCTTGTGTACAAACCATTCAAAGCGTAGATCCCTTTATTTTATGGTGACCAGACAGAGTTAATGGAGTGCTCGTATTATCCAGGTTGTTTCTTTCCATTGAAATATGATTTCCCGACCTCACGACACGAAATCCTAATTTTTCCAGAGATTTGATTACTCAGGTTAGAGGAGCGTCATGCGGGAATTTCATTCAGATAACAACCTCAGCGAGTTCAGCTCCTATGAGATCATAATCCAGGAATGCCTTATTCCCAAAGGTTTCGAGGTGAAACCGTATTGCAGATGTTACATTATCTAACGCTTCCTGATACGTGTCACCTTCACCAATAACAACCCCGTTCAATCCCACAGGATAGGCAATATATCCATCAGGATGGTGTTCAATGATTATTTTTATTTGATCCATGTTGATCCTGAATTAGTTTGAAGTCACAAAAAATTACTCATGGGGGTATTGTAGGTGTATCACCAGTATGAGCATGACATCATACAAACATCTCAAACGACCTCTATATCCCCCCTTCTATCCCTCTTCAAACAACGCTGCCTTCTTCTTCGGCCAATACTCCAGCATATTCCAGACCTGCATGGCAACCGCCACAAACCTTCCTCCCTCTTTTCCCGGAATATCAAACACAACCCCATGACCGGACGTCGATAACTCCACTGTTCCCCCTGGACTCACCTCTATCCCTTCTTCCCGGTTGATCACAGCCCAAGCATCGCTACGAACAATCCTTGCTATCTCTCCGGGACCGTCGATGATCACCCGAATTGTGTCATTCACCGGATCTGGCTTCAGCCTGCCCACTTTCCAGAGCACAGAGCAACCGAACAAAAACCAGAAGAGATGAGGCAGATGGATCCGAAACACCGGGTTCATGACCCCTCCCGGAGAATCCGTGACCTGCACGAGTCACAGACTGCCGTCCTTGTCTCAGGATCATGCCATGTTGCCTTGAACGTATCACAGACCTGACATCTCCCTATATCTGAAGTCACTCTGACCAGAGATGCCGGGTCAATCACACCGGGAAGTGCCCTGAACGATGCTGCCTCATCACGTTTTGCCTTCTCAAAACATGATTTGCATATCTTCCGGTTCATCCGGGGAGGAGCAGCAAGCCGCTCTTTTGTCATCCGTTCCTGATAGTGAACCCATTTAGAACCACAGCATTCACATGGACCCTCACCAAAGCCCCGGTCAATCTCACAGAAATCAGAGGAATGTACACTCAAAAGTTTTTCCTGATTTTCAGAACTGATTACAAGAGAATTTGCGTCCTGCGGCTCGTGCTGTATGGAAGTTGGTGTTTTGCGGATATAGGGGCCCTTACCTAACGCGTCAGAATCACTATCTGATCTCGTAATGCCATCAGAACGAGGTACTTGATCACACCTCGCGGAAATTTTAGATTCACAAACATAGGTACCACAGACAGGATGATGGTCAAGTGTCTTCTCTGTATTTTCTAATTTTCCGCACTGTACATCTAAAGTACAATAATTATTATTATTTTTATTATTATACCCAGTATTTGCCTCTGAATTTGGTGCAGAAGTCTCCGTATTCTTTCCGAACTGAACCGCAGTTCCGAAAAAAGAATTTTGATCATGAGTATCCTCGATCACATTCTGATCGTTCTCACTGCCTCCAACAGGCATCTGGCCATCACCATCACCACCTTCGTGACCGTCATCAGGATCGAGCCAGCATCCACCCTCAAACCGCCATGCCTCATACACACGTTGATCCCAGGAATAGGCCTTTGCTCTCCGATGGGCTGATGTTGACCCACTCTCATCAACTACGAGCGTCCGCACACATACTGAGACAGCGGGGCACTTTTCAAGGAGTCCAGAGTATTCACGACCTCTGCTCGTAGAGCCGTTCAGCATCTTGTAAATCACAGAAGAAGACAACTTCGTGATATGCTGTAACTCTGCAACCGTGATTTCACCACACCCGTGAGATCTGATAACATCAATAAGAAATGACTCTCTCCGGGTCAATTTGGATTCCTGCCCACCTGAAGAACTGTTAAGGGCGATATACAACTGTTTTGCAGCAGAAAAATCCTCTTCTGTTGCAAGGATCTGTTCCATGCCCCCGAAATCCACATGTGTACGCTGATGTTGCATAAGCACTGCATGAGCCCTTACAAGATCGAGCAGCATATCAGGATTTCTTCGGTTCAATGCAGATGTAACCCGAATTCGGTTTGCGAATGGAATCGTAACCCAGGTTGGCGATAACTGTCGCCATATATCCTGACAGACAAGGGCTTCATACCGAATATCTATAGTTTCAGGTGTGAACCTTGCTGCTTCCTGAAGAGTCCGCTTGAGGACTGCTTCATCCTGCTCATGTGAATCATCGATCCAGCAGGTCAGCATCCTGTTCCAGACCTGGTCATCACCAGTACCATCAACTTTGGCTATCCACCAGACACACCGTTCAGGAATAATACAGGTTTCACCAACACGGTCCTTGGTGACGGTTCGGTATATGAACGGACGACGAAATGAGGTAGTAACTCCTTTGAGAATCTCCTGCATCTGATCCGATAAGGCGATATCATCAAGGACAATCACACTTCCTGGCTGCATACCCTTGATATAGAAAAGGGCTTTCTCACTCATTCTCCCTTCAAGTCTGTATTCTTCAGGGATCTGAGTTAATATAGTCTCAAATGCATGAGATTTTCCTTTTCCTGATTCTCCTGTAACTGAAACATGAAGACCTCGTGCATTGATAACCTTCCTTGATGCAAGTGACATAACAAGGCATTCAGCGAGAATCAAATCACCGATATGATCGCGTGCAAAGGTCTCAAGCATATACGATAATGGATCACCAGTTTGGAGAACGGTCTTCGCAGTGCTTGAAATATTACCTGATATTTCGGGATGAAGATCAGAAGATTCCTTTTCAGATTTTGACCCAGAGGTTGGATCTGATTTTAATCGTTTTTCGCTACCCTTTTTTATAGCGTCAATTTGGTTCAGAGATGACCGGGCTGATGGACCTTCATACATTGCCCGAAGTTCTGGCCACCGCTGCTTTCCTCCTCCACATGAAGCATGGTGACATCCTGCAAAGATACCCCCGTTTGAGAACTGGATAGCATATGCACCATCAGTATGGTCGTGTGAGAACGGACATGTATCAAGGATAAAGAGTGACCCATTCGCGTATGGCTTCTGCCTGTATCCGATAGAATACCGGTCAAGCCATGATTTCAGATCTGTTGGTGCTTTTCCTGCTGCTTTCCGGGATTTTGGTATTCCTTCAGGGTCTGCCTCTTTGGGAAGCATCTCTGATAGAGATGTTAACGCTTCTGTATGAACTATCACCAGGGTTTCCGGAACAGAGAGTATCGTTGCCTTCCGGTGTGGTCGTGCAGCGATATTATCCCCTTTTCTGCAAGTCGTTCCATACAGTTTCCAGATCCTGGCAGCGTTAAACACAGACGTATCAACGGTTGAGGATCCATCTGAAAAGAGGAGATCCAGGGTTTCAAGCACGTTCTTGACCAGATCCCGGGACTGTTCATCGTTTGGGAGATCAATGCGATACAGCAAATGAGCACCATTACCTGAGTCTGCCATGACCGGCTCAGGCCATCCAAGATCTGAAAGATATGCAGCAATCCGGGATGCTTTCTCTATCGCTGCAGCATGCTCTGAATCTGATGATGAGACTCCTGATGGCCTGATTGGATCGATATCTATCGGGAGCCATCTCCGGCAGAGGATATCATGATCACCAGCCGATTTCTCATCCCTGCCAAGCCGTGTTTCTATTCTGTTGGCCCGGCGGGCAAGTAGGTCAGGGTTCACCGGGTTCAACGTGATATAGGTCCCTGCATACTCACCCCGGTTATCAAACGAGACAGCATCAGCACTGAGTCGGTCAAAGTTATCATAAAACCCTGATGCTGTGCCACGTTTCCCAATCAGTCTGACCTCAACGGTCTGTCCCGGTTCAAAGAGAACAGAGCAGGCAGAACGGGTTGGATATGTCATTGAAATCTTCCCCTGATAAGCAGAGCACCGCCCGCAAGGATCTGATACCTGTGCCACTCGTTTTCAGCATATAGCCAGAATTGCACACGTCCTGGAAGGATGGTCTCTTTGACAAGTGAGGATAACTGGCTGACATGGTGTGAGTGGTTGGAGATCCCAAAATTGCGGGCTCGCCTGACTGCAATAAAGAGGAATCCATCTCTGTTCCATGCAATCAGATCGAACAGGCGTGATGAGCCTGCAATCCGGACTGAGTGGTATCCACTGCGTTTGAGTTCTGCAGTTGCGTCAAAGAGGATAGCCCGGGAAGTCAGGTTTGTTCCGGTCATCGCACACCTCCCTGAAACACATGAAAAGAGGTCGATACTAGAGCGTGGACAGTAGCGTCTGGTCTCCATATGCAGAGAATAGCCCTATAATCCATAAGCAGCACCCCCTGATAACAGAAAGGTACTAACGCTCATACAATAATACAGGTAATTTACCCCCGCCGATCTTCCCGGTCCGCCAAGATAGAGAAGGGTTGTGCGGGGCCTGTCTATTTTCACTTGATTCTTTGCTTTATTCTTTCCTTGATTCATAGTATCACGTCAAATCTGTTGTTGCCGTACATTCACCATGTCATCCCCATCTGATCCAGACAGATAGAAATTCAGGTCTGGTTGGAATGATATCCCGACTCTCTTATCATCACCATTTGACAGGAGATGTGAAACCTCCATCCAGATGCAGAAATACCATGGATGTGCCAAAATCAAAGCCTGATTCAGAATTTTTGAATCATCAGGATGAGTGTGACACATGGTGATTTGGTACAGGGGTATCTAAAGGTTAGGTAAACAGGGCGAAAGTGATCGGGGTGATCTTGAAATGGGTACATTTTGACCCAAATCATGAAACTGTGTAAGCAGGAGAGAGCATTCACTTTCGCAGATCCCTTCTCAGCTGATCACTGGTGATGAAAGAAATCATAATCTGACACTGTCATAGACAGTCATGTTTCCAGATACAAACCCAGATGATCCTGCAGTTCTGTTTCCATCAGTTCCTGATCCCAGGAGCATGAGCCCACTCCCATTTACCAGAGTCTCTCCGCTGAGACCGGGACCTGTCACCCGGCTCATGACATAGGTTCCATGCCCGAGAATTCCGGACGTATACATCAGTGATTTGTCTGAACCAATACCGGGAACTCGTCTGTCTGATGTCAGAAAGACACAGACCGGTTCAGGAGGAGACTCTACTGTTCCTGTTGAATAGTCAGAGAAGAGGAGAGGACCCGTGCCCTGAACAGATAGCCCGACCCGGGATTCTTCTCCTGAAATAATCCTGGAGAGTTGTGAAGCCCCTACGGTCATGACCCTGGATACAGATGATCTATTTTCATCCTCACCAAAGCCTGAAAGCAGGAGTGTTCCGTCTGTACTGATCGTTGTGCCGAGATATTCTGCTCCGGTGAGAGAGGCGAGGATCAGAAGAACTAATCCTGCTGCCAGATAATTCCACCGCATTCTGGCCTCCCGGGATTATGCCAGGAGAGCAACGGTGTCTGCCCAGGTTTCTATCCCTGACAGGATGCTGTCTGCCTCGTATCCTGACACAACAACACTGTCACGTCTGAATGTGACAGAAAAGACCTCACCGTTTGAGTTGTGACATTTGAGGGCACAACTAAAGGAGTCTTCAGAACTGTCATGTGACGGTGTTCCTCCCATTGCAGTGTTTATTGCCGTTGCAGTGTTTATTGCCGTTGCAGCAACAATAGTGCTGATATTTGTGCTGAATGCCACAGAAGTCGGGGCTCTGACTGATATCTGCCCGACAGTCTTTGCTTCTGCATTTTCATACACGACCTTTCCTGAGTAATGTTCAGAACCCCTGACAACCCCGGGAACAGTCTGGTTGTTTGAGGTGTACGATGTGCATCCCCAGGGGTTGTTCTCGATCACATCCTGGACAAGTGCCAGGAAATTTGCTACGGTGTCAATGGGTGAACTGAGTTTTCGCTCAGCTGACTTGGTGACACTCTTGGTTGTAAAGTCTGCCATTGTTCGATTCCCAGCCGCATTTCACGGCTATGTATAATGTCTACCTGGATAGAAAAGTAATTTTAAAGCAGTGTAAAACGGAGAGAAAATAATTTTGGGTTCATCGATCTGAGTGATTTGAAGAATTATTTAGTTGCATGAATTATTGTGTAAGACGGACCGGGATTATGCTGAAAAAGAATTTGAGAAATTTATCACCAGGATGTTTCAATAAAATTCATCTGTAACAATCGAGGATGGTCTGTTTGGAAAATATCAGATTCTGATTATAAACCGAACTGACACTGTCAATTGGGATTTCAGTTCAGAAGATAGAGAATTACTATGATTCTGCCATACCTGTTCTTATCACAACATATTAATCCAAAGCAACTAATTCTATCTCCTATGAGTCGATTACCGCTTCATATCCTGCTAGTATTCATGGCAATACTCGTGATGACTGGCTGTCCTGCAAGTGCTTTGTCAGCTGATCAGGTGAATGACAGTGCTGCTATTTCATCTCAACCAGACCGGCATAAAGAAATCATTGAAGCATATGATAATGCACTTAAGATTCATCCAAAAACCGGCCCGGCATGGGTAATACGAGGAATGAACTTGTATGGTCTTGGCAGGTATGAGGAAGCCATTGAAGCATACGATCAGGCACTTAATTTAAGCCCTAAAGATGCTGGCATATATGCAAGCAAAGGACTTGCCTTATCAAAACTTGACAAATATGACGAGGCCATAGAGATGTATAACCAGGCTCTTACAATAGATCCGGATTATTCATTTGCATGGAATGCAAAGGGACTTGTTTTATCGAAAGAGGGTAAAACTCAGGAAGCCATCAAAGCATTTGACCAGGCCCTTGCAATTGATCCCGAGAATGTCAAAGTACAAGAGAACAGAGAGGCTGCATTGAAACTACTCAATTCATAAATCTCTCTTCTCTTTTCATCGATCCGTCAGATCATGGTCAGATATGAAATATCTTCGAAGATCCTTGGATTGTAGATCTCACCGAAAAGTCAGCTGTTTTACCTGATACTCATAAAAAAGGGAGATGTAATTACTCTTTTCTGACAAAATTGATTACGGCAGTTGAGCTGTCTTCCAGGCCGAGGCCGATGAACTCAATCTCGTTAGGTGATACAATATGGCCGATATCCATCCCGGTTCCTTTTTCTGCCAGGTAGATGGTGGTCATATCATGATCGATGATGCCAGAAAAGGTATAGTTCGCAGTAAATTTTTCACCTGTTGCATTGAGTGATCCTTTAAATATCCGTCCCTGTTGCTCTGGAATAGTCATGGTATATGGCAATCCCTGGGTCTCATTGAAAATCCGGTCCATTTTTTCGTAGTAACCGGAAGACACTCCGGTCCAGGTCCCGACTAAATTCGGGTACTCAGGAGATTCAGCAGTAACCAGGGAACATCCGAAGCAGCCACATAAGAGAAGACATGCTAGTATAAAACCAGTTCTCATACGGTTTCTTATCATTATTCATGAATAAAGGTTTGGAAATGATTCTAGTCGAATAGGAAGAAGAGATTACTCTCTTCCCCCCTTCTAAGAACCGTACGTGAACCTTTC